>JBJTSS010000217.1:0-3357 GCA_046079785.1 Bacteroidota bacterium | reverse complement strand
CGATAGCAAAGTACAGGTCTGGGGTTAACTGGTCGATAGGCCAGTGCATGCCCGCTCCTTGAGGTGGTGGTAACATCCCGCCAAAGGCCTTGGTTTCTGGATCATCCGAATATTTGCGGACGGCATCGGTAAAATTCAGTTGACCACCTACCAAAAGTGTTCGCAGCGAATCCAGCAATTGCCGAGCCTGGGTTTGTTCCATGCTCCCTATGGATGGTTTGATGAGCAGGTGCCTGCAATTGATGCGCTCGCCCCGACGTGCAATAAGTTGAATAATGTGGTAGCCAAAGGCCGACTTAACAACGGGGGATATTTCTCCGGGTTTGAGCCTGAAGGCCACAGCCTCAAATTCAGGGACCATGTCTCCACGGCCAAAAAAACCCAATTGCCCCCCATCGCGGGCACTGCCAGGATCTTGTGAATAGAGAATGGCCAGGGTGGCGAAGGATTCTCCTTTGAGAATGCGTTCACGCAGTGCTTGGATTTTTTCTAGGGCCAAGGTCCTGTTTTCGGGACCGGGTTTGGGTTTGATGACCAATTGCCCCAATTCTACTTCGGCAGGTACCAGCGGAAGGCTGTCGCTGGGAATTTTGTCAAAATACGCCTTGACTTCGGAAGGTGTAATTTGCTCGTCGGAGGTGATTTTGTCCCTCATTTTTTGGGAGAGCAACATATCCTTAATCTGGGGCTTGAATTCTTCCCGAATTTCAGGCATGGTTTTCCCGTAAAATTCCTCGATTTTCTCTTGCCCGCCCAGCATGCCGGCAAAATAACGTATCCTTCGATCTAGCTGATTTTCAATTTCTTCGGATGAAATTTCCAAAGAATCCAACTCCGCTTGGAGCTGCAGCATTTTGCCTAAAATCATTTGTTCAAACACCATACAGCGAACATTGGATTCGTCCGGATTGGCGGTGTTATTTTCTTGGTTTAAGGCGTTTCGGACTTCCGATTCCAGCTCCGAACGCAAAATAATCTTGTCCCCTACCTGAGCCAATATGCCCTCCGAATAAATCACCTTGGGCGTTGTACCAAGGGAATCGGTTGAACGAGAGGAGCCCGGGCCATGAACGCTCATCGGGCCTTTGGGGCTGGGATGGGGGCATGCATTCAGGAGACTGCCGCTTAGCAATAACCCGGTGGTTAGACCCCAAAGGAGCGATGAACGCTTAGGGTTGGCTAGGGAGGAGTTTTTCAAAAACTTGTCGGTCAATCGTGACGGAATAGGCGTTGCGGAGCTCGTTCAACCAGCGGGTTTCCAATTCGTTTTGGTAATCGGAAGTCAGCGGTCCCCGGGCTTCCGAGAGCTTTTTGGGACCTGCCGGGAGGAGATCACGGATTTGGACCACCACCCATTGCTTGTTCCGTTCAAAAGGTCCTTGGATACCCTTTTTGCGAGGCAAGGAATCCAGTACTACTTGGGATCCGCTCTCAAATTTACCGCTTACCCATTTGACGCTCAGTGGATTTTGGCTGTTCAAGGTTTTGGCAATTTCTTCGGGGCTCAGCTTGCCAGCTTTGACTTTTTTGCGAACGGTCTTGGCGGTAGCTTGGTCCAAGCAGGTAAAGATGGTGGCGTCAAAGCGATCCTTCCATTGGTATTGATCGCCTCTGCTTTGGAAGAAAGTTTCCAAGCCCGCTGAGTCGTTCATGGCCTTGGACCATACCTTTTGGTCCATGAGATCAAACAGGAGGATGCCTTCGCGGTACTCCTTCATCAAGGCCCGGAATGCGGGATATTTGGTTTCTAGTCGGCTGTCTTCGTAGGCCAAAATAGCCTGATCGGTTTTGTTCTGGTAAACCTGTCGGGCAAAAAGGGAGGGGTCTGCCCCGTTTAGGTTTTTTTGTTCTTGTTCCAACCACAAGGCAAGTTCGGATTGGCGAAGACTACGATCGTCGTAGCGATGGACGAGGGTATCGGTTCGGATTTCCAAGGCTTTGACCACTCCAGTTTTTTTGGAGCGGCTGGATTTTTCGTTTGAAATTCGCTGGGCATCCCATTGTCCAGGCAGGGCCTTCATCATCCATTGGGTCGGGGCTTTCCATTCTTGTTTGCGGTAAAGGCTGTCCACCACCGAAGCCAAAACGGCATCGAGGGCAGGGGCGTTTTCGACAAAATTGTATTCCTTTTTGAGTTTGGCCACCAGATTGGCGGTTTTTTGGTTGGCACGGGTATCGCGTGCAATTTTGAGTTCCAAATCGCCTTTGGCTTGTTCAAAACCTGGAACGGGTCGGTACTCGATACGCTTTAGGATATGCCACCCGTAGGGGGTTTGGACGGGTGTGGAAAGATCCCCGTCCCGACTCAACCCAAAGGCGGCTTCTTCGAAGTCAGGTATCATGCGGCCTGTTCCAAAGAAGGGTAAAACACCCCCCTTGTCGGCGGTACTGGGATCTTCGCTGAATTGTTTGACCAGTTCTTCGAAATTTTCTCCGGCAAGAAGGCGGACGTGCAATGCTTCGACCTTGGCCTGAGCTTGGCGGCGCAGGGTGTCGTTATCGCTTTCTGGACTTTTGACCAGCAAGTGCCCTACGCGGATTTCACCCCGGGCCGTACGGCGATCAAGGACCTTGAGAAAGTGATAACCGTACTGGGTGCGGAAAACTTCAGACAGCGAACCTTTGGGGGTGTTGTAGGCGGCTTCTTCGAAAGGATAAATCATGCGAAACACCGAGAAATAGCCCAAGTCACCTCCGTTTTCTGCGGCCGATGGATCATCGGATTTGGCTTTGGCGAGGTCGGCAAAGTCTTTACCGTCAACGATTTCCTGACGTAGTGTTTTGGCTTTGTTGAAAGCGATAAGACTATCCGCAGGGGATGCCGTTTCTTCGACGCGCACCATGATATGGGTGGCGCGGATTTCAACCTGTGAGCGGTCAAAGGCTTGTTGTAACAAAAATTGATCTGTCTCTTTGTCGCGCAGGTAGGGTTGGGCCAATTGACCGCGGTAACCGGCCAATTCTTCTTTGAATTTGGTGGTGGTATCCATGCCCAATCGGATGGCTTCACGGACCTTGAGTTTGAATTTGACATAGAGGTCCAGGTACTCTTCCCATTCGGCACGGGTTGCCGCTGTTTTCTTAAAATTGTTTTTGTTGAAAAGGGTAACAAACTCATCGGTCCGGATTTGTTCGGTGGGTAATCCACCGCCTTTGATTTCAAACAACAAGGGGATTCCTTCGCCTTCGGCCGTGGTTTGGGCTGAGGTGGGCGATAGGTGTCCGGTGAGGGCCAAAAGAATGATCAATGCGCCTTGAATGAGGCTGCGGTACCGGTTTGGAGACGATGAAATGAGCATGGTTGTGGGTTTGGGGGGGTGATTTGTGGGTTTGGGTGATTTATTTCTAAAAGGATGC
>JBJTSS010000216.1:0-4339 GCA_046079785.1 Bacteroidota bacterium | reverse complement strand
GTTACCACGGGATCGGTGTTATAACCCTTGATGATTTCGACCAATTTCATGACCGGTACCGGGTTCATGAAGTGCATGCCGATGACCTGGGCGGGGCGCCGGGTTGCGCCGGCAATATCGGTGATCGAGATGGAAGAGGTGTTGGTGGCCAGGATGCAGGAGGCGGGGCTTAACTGGTCCAATTGCCGGAAGAGTTCCAGCTTAATTTGTCGGTTTTCGGTGGCGGCTTCCACCACCAGATCCGCTTGGTGGGTGGCTTCGGCCAGGGAGGTTCCGCAGTGAATACGGGCCAAGGCGGCATCCCGGGACTCTTGGTCCAAGGCTCCTTTGGCGACCACCCGATCCAAATTGCGGGCGATGGTGCTCATTGCTTTTTCCAAAGCCGGGGCGGAGAGGTCCACCAATTCGACCGCAAAACCGCAGGTGGCAAAAACTTGGGCAATTCCGTTGCCCATGGTACCGCAGCCCACAACGGTCACGTGTTGCAGGGTTGCAGGGGTTCTTGCGGTGGAGGTAGGGGTGTTGGAGGCGTCTGAATTCATGCATCAAAATTAGCCCAGAGGCCTCTATTTTGGAGGGGAATTGGACCAGGTCCTAGCCAACCCCCAAAGCCATGAACGCTGCACCAGATGCCCCCCTTTCGGTGACCGGACTCAACGAACTGCTGCGCTCGGTTCTGGAAGGGAATTCCTTGTTCCGGCGCTTGCAGGTCGAAGGAGAAATCACCGGTCTGGTACGCGCTCGCAGTGGGCATCTCTACTTTACGCTCAAGGACGCCGTGAGCCAGATGCCCTGCGTTATGTTCCAAGCCCAGCGTCGTTTGCTGGACTCGGAGCCTTCGGAGGGGGATAGGGTGGTGGTCGGTGGAGAAATCCGGCATTATGTGCCTAGGGGTTCTTTGCAATTGCAAGCCTACAGCCTTCGTGCTACCGGGGTTGGGGATTTGTTTGCCTTGTTCATTCAGCTCAAAAATCGTCTTAACGCCGAGGGGCTGTTTGAAAGGGAGCGCAAAAAAACCATCCCGGGATTTGCGTCTGCTTTGGGGGTGGTCAGTTCAGCAGATGGCGCGGTTATTCACGATATCTACCGCACGGTCGAAAGACGCTTTCCAGCCATGCCCATCGTCCTGGCCCCCAGCCCGGTGCAGGGGGAGGCGGCGGTCCCGAATTTGATTCGAGCCCTGCAGGCATTGGATGCACGCCCCGATATTGGCTTGATTATTTTGGCCCGGGGGGGAGGGTCGATGGAGGACTTGTGGTGCTTTAATCACGAGTCCCTGGTTCGAGCGGTGGCCGCCATGCAAACCCCCATCATCACGGCTGTTGGTCATGAAACCGATGTTACCCTGGTGGATTTCGCCGCAGACCTGCGTGCTCCGACCCCGACAGCAGCCGCTGAACTTGCAACACCCGACGGTCCCGAATACCTGCGGGAATTGGACCGCATGGAATCCCGCGCAGGTTCTTCGTTAATGGACCAATTGCATCGCCTGGAACAGGGGCTCGATGAATCCGAACAGCGACTACGTCGTGGGTTGCTCCAAAAACTCCAAATGATGGAACAGCACTGCGAGTCCTTGGCCCAAAAGGCCGAGGCCTTGGATTTTCGATCGGTCTTGGGACGGGGTTTTAGCCTTACCCTAGTGGACGGTAAATTGTTACGGGAACCTCATCAAGCCCCTCCGGGTTCGGTAATCGAATCGGTTTTGCAAAGCGGATCGCTGTTATCCAAAGTGTTACCCCAAGAGGATACCGAAACCCCCAACCCAACGCATGGATAGCGAGGGTTTCAAGCAGGTGGAGTATTCCATTCCTGAATCCCCGGGGGTTTACCGGTATTTTGACCAACACGAAGGACTGCTTTATGTTGGCAAAGCCAAGAACCTCCGCAAGAGGGTAGCGCAGTACTTTGTGGAGCATCGCTCCCCCAACCGTATTCGGATGATGGTTCGACTCATTCACCGCATTGAATTTACCGTGGTGGATAGTGAGCATGATGCCTTGCTTTTGGAAAATGTGCTCATCAAAAAATTCCAACCCCGCTATAACATTCGACTAAAGGACGACAAGACCTACCCTTTTTTGGTGTTACGAAACGAACCTTTTCCTCGTTTGGAGGTCACCCGCAAAGTGATCAAGGATGGTTCTCGGTATTACGGACCGTACGCTTCCCCTCCAGCCATGTACACCCTCCTGGATTTGGTTCGGCGTTTGTATCCCCTTCGGACCTGCGCTTTGAACCTAACACCCTCCCGCTTGCCTGCCGCGGCGTATCGTCCTTGTTTGGAATACCAAATCGGGAATTGCAAAGCCCCCTGTGCCCAACTCCAAACGGAGGCGGAATATGCTCAAATGACCGATGCGGTGCATCATTTGTTAAAAGGCCAGTTGGGATCGGTCATCAAAGGCTTGAAAGCTCAACTCCAAGAGGCGGTCAAGAAACTGGCCTTTGAAGAAGCCCACCGAATCAAAGAACAGGTGGATTTATTGGAAAAATACCAAGCCCGATCCACGGTGGTGAGCACCAAAATTCATGATTTGGATGCCTATGCCCTGGCCCGGCATCAAGACCGCGCCGTTGTCAACCATCTGCACGTGCTCAACGGGGCGGTTGTTCGTTCGTATAATTTGGAATTGAAGTTGGCCTTGGGTGACGAAGAGGATTCAGCCCGCCTCATGGCCCAGGCTATTTTGGAAATTGCAGAACGATACCAGCATAAGCCTCAAGAAATTGTTTGCAATGTGTTGCCGGATAGCCCGCCATTTCCGGGTGTCCGTTCTCGTGTTCCTATCAGCGGCGATCTCAAAAAACTGGTGGACCTTAGCCTCAAAAATGCTTTCTTTTGTTTGCAGGAAATCCTCAAAACACCCGAACAGCGGGAGACGGCATCGCGTTCGGATCGCCTTCTTTTGCAAGTCCAAAAAGACCTACAGCTTAAGGAATTGCCTTTGTGGATTGAATGTTTTGATAATTCCCATATGCAAGGAAGCCATACGGTTTCGTCCTGTGTTGTGTTTCGAAATGGACGGCCTTCCAAACGGGACTATCGTCTGTTCAATCAAAGGGACAGCGAGGGTATTGATGATTTTGCGAGCATGCACGAGGTCATCACCCGTCGTTACGCACGTTTATTGGCCGAGGATCAAGGTTTGCCCGGTTTGGTGGTGGTGGATGGTGGCAAAGGACAACTTAGTGCGGCCCGCGATGCGCTAATTCAATTGGGGTTGAAGGAGATTCCGCTGATCGGGATCGCCAAGCGTTTGGAGGCCTTGTTTAGGCCCGGGGATCCCCATCCCTTGATGCTGGACAAAAAAAGCCCTACGCTACGGCTTTTGCAGCAAATGCGGGATGAGGCCCATCGTTTTGGGCTCAACCACCACCGTCGACGACGCAGCAACAGCCAAACAGTTTCTTCGTTGCAAGGAATACCCGGGGTCGGCGCGGTGACCCTCAAGAAACTTCTGGAGGCTTTTGGGTCGCCTGAACAAGTTTACCAAGCCGATCATTCGGCACTGGCGGAAGTGGTCGGCCCAGCTTTGGCGACCAAAATTGGACAGGCAAGTAGGGCCAGGAACAAGGCAGGAGGAGAAGGGTCAGACCCTTCTTCTTGACTTAGTTTTTCTTGGCCAAGATTTCTTGACGCAAAGCAGCAAATTCAGGGTCAACGGCAATTTTATCCTTGTATTCAGGATAGGCCGATACCAAGCGCTGCACACTTTGTTGGAGTTCGGTGGCATTCCGTGTTCTCGCAGCCAGGACGGCCCGTAGATAAAGCACGGAAGCTTCGTTGGAGGAAGCCTGGGCGTTGAGGGATTCAGCCGCTTTGCTGTAATCTTTCTTGAGCAACAGGGCCAAGGCCTGCAGGGAACCCGAAGGTTTGCCGGCGAGTTTCTGTAGAGCGTCTTGGTAATTGCCTTGGCGAATCAGAAGGACTGCTTCGTATTCCGGTAGGCTTTGGCCGTTTGCTTGGGCTCTTTTGACCACCACCCCGAGTTTTTTCCAATCGCTAAGTGCGGCAGCAACCATGGCCTGGTTGGCCAGAACCTCGGCAGAAGCAGGCGCAACTTCGGCCGCTGCATCTAGGTTTTTGGAAGCGGTTTCTAATCTTCCGGCTTGGATATCCATGACGGCCAAATTGTTATAGGCCCGGTGATCGGCCGGATAACGCTGTTTGGTTTTTTCGAGAATATCGGCCGCCTGTCTGGGACTGGAAGCTTGCTCGGCCGTGGTCAGCATTTCTGCGGCGGAAATATCGGAGGAAGGTATTCGGATCAATTCCATCCGCTCTTCCAGGGTCCTGGGGGCTACTTTGGTTTGAATGACCATATTGGCACGGCGG
>JBJTSS010000215.1:0-2022 GCA_046079785.1 Bacteroidota bacterium | reverse complement strand
GTTTTGAGGTGGTGGTGGTGGACTGGACCCGCGGTGAACTGGGTACGCGGGGTAACGCCGAAACCCGAGCCCTCGAAGCTCAGGCGGCGTCCCAGCTTTTGGGCCTACGTTCTCGATTGAATCTGGATTTGGGGGACGGGTATTTTGAGGGAACTCCGGAAGTTTTGCATGCCCTTGTTCGTTGCTTGCGACGGTTTAGGCCCCGTGTTGTTTGGGGGAATGCCATCGCAGACCGCCACCCGGACCATGGGAGGGCTGCTTCCTTGTTGAATCGAGCCGTCTTTTTGAGTGGCCTGCCCAAAGTCCAAACCGAATGGGAAGGCCAGGCCCAGGATCCTTGGTCTACGCCATTGTTGCTACATTATATGCAGGATCATTACCATACCCCGACCTACGTGACCGATATAACTGATTTTTGGCAAGCCAAAACGGAACTCTTGACTTGCTACGCCTCTCAATTTTATAGTGAGGGTTCAAACGAACCCATAACTCCCATTGCCCGTCCGGATTTTTTGCCGTTTGTGGAGGCCAGGGCCCGTGAAATGGGACGCCTTATCGGGGTGGAAAAGGGGGAAGGGTTTGTGCTGTCCCGACCCTTGACCCATCGAGACACGCCGTATTTGCTCTAAAGGTGCCCTTGGGCGGGGCCTTGGTAGGGATGGTCAAAGCGAGGCTCCAACAAAACGGAGCCAATGACGATTTTTTTCCAATCCTCTTGGCTAACCGGGCGGTAATCCTGCGGGGGAGGTTGGTCTTTGGCCGGGGTTGAGGTTGCTGTTGGTTCGGCAAATGAAGGCGCCGCTTTCGATGATTTGGGTCGTTTTGGGGCCGCGCTTGGGACCGGCTGGGCGCTTGTATAAGCTAGGTCAGGGGGAGGCGGTGTCCATACCGGCTTGGCCTGAGGCTTGGTTTCTACGGACTTGGACCGATTCCTCCAAAGACCATAAAGAATGGCGCCCAAAACATAAACAACGGTGGATAAGTCCATGGCTTTGTGGACATAAAAGTAGGGGGTATCGGGTTAAGTTTGTAACCCCGCGATTTGCGCGGTTTGAAATTAATACGATACTGAAAATATGCGACTTACGGAAATTGAGGTCAAGGGATTTAAGAGTTTTGGAGACCGGGTTTTGGTGCGTTTCAAGGAAGGGGTCACCGGGATCGTCGGACCCAACGGGAGTGGTAAATCCAATGTGGTGGATGCCATTCGGTGGGTATTGGGCGAGCAAAAATCGAGAATGCTCCGTTCCGACAAAATGGAGGGGGTCATTTTTAACGGAACCAACAACCGCAAACAAGCCGCCTTGGCGGAGGTTCGTTTGACCTTTGATAACCACAAAGGCATTCTTCCATCCGAGTACCGGGAGGTGACCATCGGGCGTCGTTTGTACCGGTCCGGGGAGAGCGAGTATTTATTGAACGGGGTGACCTGCCGTCTCAAGGATATTACCAATTTGTTCTTGGATACCGGTATTGGTAGTGATTCATACGCCATCATCGAACTCAAGATGATTGACGAAATTCTAAACGACAAGGACCATTCCCGCCGCGATTTGTTTGAAGAGGCCACAGGGGTTTCCAAGTACAAAATTCGCAAAAAAGAAACGATGGCCCGATTGGAGGATGCCGAAGCGGATTTGTCCCGGGTTGAAGACATTCTTTTTGAGATTGATCGTTCAATGAAGCAGTTGCAGAACCAGGCCCGCAAAGCGGAACAGGTCCAGCAACTCAAGGAAGACTATCGGGTCGCCGCCATGGAATGGGCCTGGCACCAATTGCAAAACTGGCAAAATCAATGGCAAGAGGGAAGCGTGCAAGAAGGGAATTTGGGTCAGGAAAAATCACGATTGGACCAGGATCTTCAGGACACCGAAGCCAAATTAAGTGCCGGGAAATCCCGGATGACCCATGCCGAAACGAATTTGAGTTCAGCCCGATCGGTATTGCAAGAAATCAACAACCGCCTCCGCTCTCTTGAATCCCAACAACAATTACAGCAGGAAAGACTCCGTCATTTGTTGG
>JBJTSS010000214.1:0-7253 GCA_046079785.1 Bacteroidota bacterium | reverse complement strand
GTCCTGCCCGGATTTGATCAAAACCTGAACCTCCCGCTGCAGCAAATCGATCCCCTTGCGGTACCGGGACAAGGTCATCCAGCGTTCCACCATGAGGTAAACGGTTAGAATAGAAAACAGCAAAAGGGGTATCATGAAAGGACCCCCTTTGAGGGCCAAATCCAAGACTTGCAAGGTCGGCTCCGCCGTACTCATGGGGGGTTTGGCCTGCAGAAACAAGAAATCCGGGGAGGGTAGGGGCATAGGGGTAACTTTGGTGGGTTATCGGACAAAAATAGAACGCTATTTTGGCCAAAAATGCATGAAAAATCTCGTATTTTCGACCTTTTAACCCCTAAGTTATCCAATGGCCGATTCTTCCAAAATAATCCCCATTCAAATCGAGGAGGAAATGAAATCCGCCTACATCGATTACTCGATGTCGGTGATTGTTTCCAGGGCCTTGCCCGATGTCCGCGATGGCCTCAAGCCGGTGCACCGTCGAGTGTTGTTTGGAATGAATGAATTGGGATTGGCCTACAACAAACCCTACAAAAAATCTGCTCGTATTGTGGGAGAAGTTTTGGGTAAATACCACCCCCACGGTGATTCCTCGGTTTACGACACGATGGTAAGGATGGCACAGCCATGGTCGATGCGCTACCCGTTGGTGGATGGTCAAGGAAATTTTGGTTCCGTGGACGGTGATAGCCCTGCCGCCATGCGTTATACCGAGGCCCGTTTGACGCGATTGGCCGAAGAAATGCTGGAAGACATCGAAAAAGACACGGTCGATTTCCAGCTCAATTTTGACGATTCTCTGGAAGAGCCCACGGTTATGCCTTGCAAATTCCCCAATTTGCTGATGAACGGCAGTGCAGGGATTGCCGTTGGGATGGCGACCAACATGGCGCCCCACAACCTTTCGGAATTAATTGACGGAATCCATGCGTACATCGACCGCAGAGATATCACCTGCGATGAGCTCTTGGCCTACGTCAAAGCCCCCGATTTTCCTACCGGGGGATTGCTCTACGGCTACGAAGGAATCCGCGACGCCCTGCTCACCGGTAGGGGTAGGGTCGTCATGCGTGCTAGAGCAACCGTTGAGGTCTTGGACAATGGTCGGGAACGTATTGTGGTCACCGAAATTCCGTATTTGGTCAACAAAGCAGACATGCTCCAAAAGACCGGTGAATTGGTGAACGACAAAAAACTCGAAGGAATCTCCGAAATCCGGGACGAATCCGACCGGGATGGCATGCGGATCGTCTACGAAATACGCCGGGATGCCATGGGTTCGGTGGTCCTCAATCACCTCTACAAATACACCGCTCTCCAAAGCAGTTTTTCGGTTAATAACATTGCCCTGGTCAACGGAAGACCCCAGGCCCTGAACCTATTGGATCTGATTCGGCATTTTGTGGATCATCGGCACGAAGTTGTTTTGAGGAGAACCCGTTACGAATTGGCTGAAGCTGAGCGCAAAGCGCATATTCTGCAGGGCTATTTGATTGCGTTGGATCATTTGGACGAGGTGATAGCGCTCATCCGCGCCTCCGCAACGCCCGATATCGCCAGAGAAGGTCTGATGACCACGTTTGGTCTCAGCGAGATTCAGTCCAAAGCCATCCTGGAACTGCGTTTGCAGCGCCTAACGGGCATGGAACGCGACAAAATCCGTCAGGAATACGAAGAAATTATGGCGCTTATTGGGCGCTTGCAGGCCATTTTGGCCGATGAAGGTCTTCGTATGGGGCTTATCAAAGATGAATTGACCGGAATCAAAGAACGCTTCGGGGATGCCCGCCGTTCCGAAATCGTCTATGCTGCTGGGGATTTCCGTATGGAAGACATGATTGAGGAAGAAGACGTGGTGGTGACGGTTTCGCATTTGGGCTATATCAAACGGACCCCTGCCCACGAATACCGGGTCCAAAATCGGGGAGGCAAAGGAGCTATGGGCGGGGCAACCCGCGATCAGGACTTTATCGAACACATGGTCGTGGCCTCCACCCATCATTGGATGCTTTTGTTTACCGAGCAAGGACGATGTTTCTGGCTCAAGGTTTACGAAATCCCCGAAGGAGCCAAGAACACCAAAGGCCGAGCGGTTCAAAATTTGTTACAGATTCCCCAAGATGATCGAATTCGGGCCTATATAACCGTCCAAAGTCTGGACGACCCGGCGTATCTGAATGCGAATTACATTGTGTTCTGCACTCGTTTGGGGGTCATCAAGAAAACGACCCTGGAGGCATACAGCAGACCACGCGCCAACGGTATCAATGCCATCACCATTACCGAAGGTGATCAACTCCTTGAGGCCAGACTTACCGACGGACAATCCGAAATGATCATGGCCGTAAATACGGGACGGGCCATCCGCTTTCATGAGTCCAAGGTTCGCCCGATGGGAAGAACGGCAACAGGGGTCCGCGGCATTTTTATTGATCCAACCCATGAATTTGTGGTGGGTATGGCCTGTGTTCAAAACCCCGAGACCACCTTGTTGGTGGTATCCGAAACCGGTTACGGTAAACGCTCTGGAATCGACGATTATCGCGTCACCAATCGCGGTGGTAAAGGGGTTCGCACCCTCAACATCACCGAAAAAACCGGGGCTTTGGTCGCATTGCAGGCGGTGGTAGAACAAGACGATTTGATGATCATCAACCAAAGCGGTGTGACCATTCGAATTGGAGTCGATAGCCTTCGTGTTATGGGACGGGCAACCCAAGGGGTACGCCTGATCAAATTGCAAGAAGACGACCGCATTGCATCAGTTGCCCGGGTCCAAAAAGATGAACCCGAAATCGAACCTTTGACCGATAATCCAGATACAACTCTTAACCCCTAAACTCACTTGTATGAAAACCCTGTTTCGGAGCCTGTTGCTCCTAATGATAGGCGGTGCAGCTTACGCTCAACCCAACAAGGTTCAAAGTACCATCATCTATATTCGTTACGGCGAATACGACAAAGCCAAAACGTCCATCGACGAAGCGGTGGTTCACCCCAAAACCATGACTACGGCCAAAGCTTGGTTTTACCGGGGCGAAGTGCATTTGGGTATTTACGGGGATACCACCTGGGGTCCTAAATTTCCCGATGCCTTGAATATTGCCTGGGAATCGTACCGTCGATGCATCGAATTGGATACCAAAAACGACCACAAAGAGGACGCTGCCAAAAAGGTTTTGACCATTCAGGGGGCATTGTACAACGAAGGTGTTGAAGCCTACGTCAGCAAAAATTATACCCATGCTTTGGGACGTTTTGAACAGTTGTTATCGGTAACTCCCAACGATACCTCGGTTCTGTTTAACGCCGCCTTGACGGCTGGCAAAATGGATTCCACCGCCAAGGCCCTGCGGTATTGGAAAGCCCTCCTAGACAACCAATACAACAAACCGGGCGTTTATGTCGAATTGGCCCGCCTGAGCAAATTATCCGGTGATACGAGCGCAGCTCTGACGTATTTAGCCCAGGGTCGTCAAGCCCATCCCAACGATATCGGGTTGGTCATCGACGAACTGAATATTTATCTAAGCCAGGGCAAGCAAGAGATGGCGATCGAAAAACTCTCCAAAGCCATCGAACTAGACCCCCGCAATGCGAACCTTTATTTTGCCCGAGGCACCGCGTACGATAACCTCAAGAAAGGCGCGGTGGCCGAAGCTGATTACCGTAAAGCCCTAGAAATCAAACCGGATTATTTTGATGCCTATTACAATCTGGGGGCCATGTATTTCAATTCGGCGGCTGAATTAGCCAACGAGGCCAACAAGATTCCTTTTTCGAAACAAAAGGAATACGATGTCGCCATCGCCAAAGCCAAGGCGGCCTTTGAAAAGGCACAACCATTTTTGGAGAAAGCCCTCGAATTATCCCCAGAGGACAGCAATACCATGGTTTCGCTGCAACAGTTGTACGCTCAGCTCAAACTAAACGACAAATCCCTCGATATGAAAAAGCGCAGAGAGGGTTTGAAATCCAAAGCCGGACAATAAAACGGAAGACCCATGACGACCAGACTACCGGATGCGCTGGTTCAAAGGGTCTTTAAGGAATACGGTTCGTACGCCGAACAATTATTACACTATCTGGGGAACGAGCCTCCGGTTTCCCGTTCCTTGCGGTTTTTGGAACCTCTTCAAGCCAACGAGGTTGATGGCTTGACCATCCAAGCTCCGGTTCCATGGCATCCCAGCGCGGTTTACTTTGACCGTGCAGAGGCTATGGAACAGCGCCCATGGCATACCTACCCGGCCTACCAAGCGGGAGCTTGGTATATCCAGGAAGCTTCGGGTTTAATGGTGAACTACCTTCTTCAAAAACTGCAACAGGATGGAGCCTCGATGGGGTATTTGCTGGATGCATGTGCTGCACCAGGGGGTAAAACCCTGACCCTGCTTGACTTTTTGCCTCCAGATGGCGGTGTTCTCGTGGCGTCGGAACCCATGGAGCATCGTCTGACCTTGTTGGAAGCAACGCTAGCCCGGACCGGCAGCGACCGTACCCTGATTGTTCAAAATCCTGCCCAAAATTGGGCTTCAAGCCCTGCCATGTTTGATGGTATTTTGGTGGATATGCCGTGCAGTGGTGAGGGCATGTTTCGCAAACACCGTGAGGCTGTCAAGGACTGGTCCGAGTCCAAACACCAAAACTTGGTCGGCCTGCAAAGCGAAATATTGGAGAGCCTTTGCCAAGCACTGCGACCAGGAGGATGGTTGATCTACGCAACCTGCACGTTCGGCTTTGAAGAAAATACCGGGCAACTCCTGCCTTGGATTGAATCGGGGCGATTGATACCTGCTGAGTGGACCCTGCCCACAGCGTGGAATTGGGTCCATGCATCGCATTTGGATCCTCGATGGGATGCCCGCCATGCTGCGTGGTGGTCCCTGCCAGGCTGGACCCAGGGCGAAGGATTTTTTTGCTCCGTTTTGTTCAAACCCTCCAACGGATCGATAGTCTCCGACGATACCCCCCACGACTACCGACCTGCATTGCTGGATATCGCCCAGGACCTTCAGAAAAAAATGAAGGTGCTAACTCCCGTTCGCAACCTTCCTTGGTCCAATCCACCAGACCCGTCCTGGGCTATGGCCTACGGCAAAAAAAAATCTTGCTATCCCCAAAGTGGGCCTTGGAGTCGGGAGGAGGGCCTGTCTGTTCTGGATTTGGATTCCCAATTGGCCACATGGTATTGCCAAGGACAAAACCTGGTCCTCGGGGATCTCAAGAACGGTTGGAACCTGATCACCTATGCTGGGCTGGGGCTGGGCTGGATGCTGCGTGAAGGTCCTAGGGTACGGAATTATTTCCCAAAATCCCTTAGAATAGCCCGATGAATAGCCAGCACCTGATGCACCAATAACGCCGTGCCGTCGTTAAGGACTTGGTAACGGCAATACGGTAACAAATCTTCTTCGGGCCATTGATGTCGTAAGCGATCCAAAATCTGATCATTGGACCAACCATTGCGTTTCCGGACCCGGTCCATGCGTAACAACAGAGGTGCCTGAACCAAGATGACAGCATGCATGGCCAAGGCCGAACCGGATTGAACCAATAGAGCCGCTTCGTGCACGCTATAAAACGCCGTCTGGCTCTCGGCCCATTGGGTAGAATCCCGGGAAACGACCGGATGCACCAAAGCGTTTAGTTTGTTGAGCAAATCGGGTTGGGTAAAAACGCGCTGAGCAACCCAATCCCGATCCAGGGAACCATCGGAACGGTAGGCCGAATTACCCAACAACAAGTCAATGGACTCGCGTAAATCCTGATCCTCCACCATCAAGGCTTTGGCCCGCTGGTCGGCATCGTAAACAGGCACCCCCAGGTGGGCAAAGATGCCCGCCACAGTGGTTTTTCCGGAGCCCATGCATCCGGTTAGCCCGATACGGAGACTCACTTGGTGCTTGGAGGGTAGGAATGCAATGTGCTTTCCTTGGATACTGCTGAACGCTCAACCTTGAAACGAGCCTGCGATTCACTTTCCAAAATCAACCATTCATCCGCCGTTTCGACCACTTTGCCATGCATTCCACCAACGGTTACCACACGGTCGCCTTTGCTGAGGTTATCGCGGAATTTCCGTTCTTCTTTGGCCTTGACCGATTGGGGGCGAATCATAAAAAAATAAAAAACCACAAAAATCAAAACCCAAGGCAATAAACTAACCCAAGGGTTTTGGGCACCGGCACCTGATGGGGGTGGGGCCATAGCCCATAACAAATCAATACGAATCATAACAAATTAAAAATTAAAGGTTAAAGGATTTCAGCTTTGACGCGAACGGTGGTGGTGTTGGGCATGGTATTGGACAAGACGGTGACCTGCTTTTCTTGAATCCCTGTTTTGCCTTCGGAATTGAACATCACCCGTATAAAACCTTCGCGACCCGGGGGAATGGGTTCTTTGGGGTAATCAGGAACGGTGCAACCGCAGGAACCACTGGCGCTTTGAATGATGAGGTCACCTCCTCCACGATTCACAAATCGAAAGGAATAGGAGACTTTCTCCCCGGCTTTGATTTGACCAAAATCGTGCAGGTCTTTATCAAAAACCAATTGGGGTAAGCGTTGGGGTTGATTGCTTCCATCGGCGCTTACCGGTAATTCGACCGAATCCGCGCTGAGTTGCCCGGACTCCTTTTCGTTCCGACAAGACGCAAGGCTCCCCACAAGAAGGGCGTACAACAAAATAGTTTTGGTCATGAGCAAAGTTTACGATTCAACCAAACCTCGGCCTGTTTTTTGAATCAAGCCTTCGCGGAGTAAATCCGCTTTGATCTTGTCCAAAAGACCGTTAATAAACGAAGACGATTGAGGGGTGGAAAAGGTTTTGGCCAATTCAATGTACTCGTTCATGGTTACCTTGACCGGAACATCCGGAAGTAGCAACCATTCGGTGCAAGCCATTTGAATTAACAACAAGTCCATTCTCGCAAGGCGCTCCGGATCCCATAGCCCGGCATGCTTTTCGATACGGTCCATGTGAATGGAAGGATTCCCCAAGAGGGCCTCTAGCATGGTTTGTATCATGGTATCCTCGCTTTGCCAAGACAAAAGCATGGCCTTGGTATCGGGAAATCCAGCCCCGTTTTGGATACGGTCCAAGGTTTGGAGCACCTGACGGTCAATGAGATAGCGATCGCTATCCCAATACAAATTATGTTCTTGTTGCCAGGACGGATACCAGTCCCCACCGGCAATGCACTTATCAAATAACACCCGCAATCCACCAAGGGTGTCCAAGGCCAGATT
>JBJTSS010000213.1:0-3614 GCA_046079785.1 Bacteroidota bacterium | reverse complement strand
CTGCTCGGTGGGCGCTCATTCCGACCAAATTCCGCGCAAACCAACTTTGTTCGTAGCGGCCCGGTCTCCATTGGGGTAGCCGGAACCTGGTTTGGTCGCCATCCACCGTCCACTGCACCTCCACCAGGAGATGGCGGGGTCGTTCCGGGTCCAGGCCCACCGTGTACAGGGCTTCCGGTTGGTGGGGGGGCATCATGGGGGCAAAGGTAATTGTGGGGGTTGGATTAAACGGCAAAAGTTGTATCTTTGCAACCCTTCGATATCGAATAACGCCATGAAACGCACTTTTCAGCCCTCCAACCGCAAGCGTCGCAACAAACACGGTTTCCGTTCCCGCATGGAGACGGCCAACGGGCGTGCCGTCCTGGCCCGTCGTCGTGCCAAAGGCCGCAAGAAGCTTTCGGTATCGGACGAACGTCGTCATAAGTCCTAATCCATTAGGCGATGCTCGTGCGGAGCATGCCGCCCCGTTTGAGGGGATTTGGTTCCTTTGATCAGGTTTTTCAACAAGGACAGCATTTTTTTGAATTTCCCTTTCAGGTCCGCTACGAAGCAGGGTCTGAACCCTTACGTATTGGCTTTTCGGTCCCCAAACGACGGTTCAAAAGGGCGGTGGACCGTAATTTGCTGCGCCGCCGCATGAAAGAAGCTTACCGGCTTCACCGGAGCGATTGGGAAAACCTGGCCGGGGGCGGGGCCGTAATTTTGATTTATTCCACCAACGAAATTTTGGATTACCAACATTTGTGTCATGGCCTACGCAAAGCGATGAAGCGTTGGGCCCAACAGCGTGGTTTGACCACCTTAAAGCCCGAAGGGGAGGCATGAGAAGGTTGTTGATCTTGTTGGTCAAGGGATATCAGGCCCTTCTTTCGCCCCATCTGCCCCCATCGTGCCGCTACAGCCCAACCTGTTCCCAGTATGCCGTGGAAGCATTGGGTAAATACGGGGCATGGAAGGGGTCATGGCTGGCCGCCAAAAGAATTTTGCGTTGCCATCCTTGGGTTGGTCATGGCCACGACCCCGTACCCTAAATTTGAAGGTTAGACCCCCTACAACCATGCGCTTCTTTTCTTCCTTCCGTTCTCTTTTGCTCGCCCAACGGCTCCGTCGAGGAGTCCTGGTATTGGTTTTGGCCTTGGGTAGCTTGGCTTTGACCAATAATTATTTTGAAATATCCAAGCATGTCGAAATTTTCGCCACCCTGTTTCGCGAAATCAACATGTACTATGTGGACGATGTGGATGCCGGCAAATTAATGAAAACGGGGATCGATGCCATGCTCAAGAGCCTGGACCCTTACACCGATTACATTGCAGAATCGGATGTGGAGAATTTCAAAATCATGACCACCGGTCAATACGGAGGTATTGGCGCCCTCATCGCCAAGGTGGGGGATACCGTGGTGGTGGCCGATCCCTACGAAGGATTTCCGGCCCAAAAAGCTGACTTGCGTGCCGGTGATCAATTGCTCAAAATCAACGGGGAAGAAGTCATTGGTCGAAACACCGACGAAGTTTCCAAACTTCTTAAGGGCCAACCCAAAACCGAGGTTAAAGTTTTAATATCCCGCATTGGGGTTGCCAAGCCTATCGAAAAAGTATTGTTACGCGAAGAAGTGAAGGTGACGTCGGTCACCTATGCCGGGATGCTCAACGCGGAAGTAGGCTATGTTAATTTGAGTGCATTTCGTGTGGATGCGGGCAACGAAATCCAAAAATCCATGTTCGATCTCAAGTCCAAAGGCATGAAATCCATGATCTTGGACCTGCGCGGTAATCCTGGGGGATCCCTTGATGAAGCGGTACGCATCAGCGGATTTTTTATCCCACGCGGTTCCAAAGTGGTGGATACCCGGGGCAAGGTCAAGGAATGGGACAAATCCTACCAAACGCCCAACGATCCGGTCGATGCCGAGATGCCGGTCGTGGTTTTGGTGGATGGATCTTCGGCTTCCGCTTCGGAGATTGTTTCTGGTGTTTTGCAGGACTACGATCGAGCCATCGTTGTCGGTCAAAAGACCTTTGGAAAAGGATTGGTCCAGACTGTTCGTCCCCTGACCTACAATACCCAGGTCAAGGTAACCACCGCCAAATACTACATTCCCAGCGGTCGTTGCATCCAGGCGATTGAATACAGCGACAAAGATCCCGAAAGCAAGAACCGCCGGGTTGCGGATTCTTTGCGCCGGGCCTTCAAAACCGCGGCAGGCAGGGTGGTTTACGATGCCGGAGGGGTTACACCCGATGTGGCTTTGCCAACGGATACTGCCAGCAATATTTTGATTACCTTGGTGAACAAACGCTACCTCTTTGATTTTGCGACCCTCTACCGGTCAATGCATGCGTCGTTGCCCGAACCCGAGCAATTTGAGGTGAGCGATAGTTTATACCAGGCTTTTGAGGCTTTTTTGCAGGGCAAGGACTTGTCGTACACCACCGAATCCGATCGGGCTCTTCAGGATTTCAAAGACAAAGCCCAAAGGGAAAAATACTTTGAAGCGGTCAAAGAGGAATACAACGCCTTGGTTGCCCGCAAACACCACGACAAATCACGAGATTTGCACAAACACCGGGCCGAAATCTCCGATTACCTCCGACAAGAAATAGTCGGAAGGTATTATTTCCAAAAAGGTCGCCTTCGGTCCACTTTTGCCTCGGATCCCGAAGTTAAGCGGGCCATGGCGCTCTTGGCGCAGCCCTCGGATTACCGACGCTTATTGCAGGCTCCTTGACATGGAGGCCTGGCTCTTGCTGATGGGCTTTGGAGTCTTGGCCGGGTTCTTGGGGGGGGTGTTTGGTGTTGGGGGTGGGGTGATTTATGCCCCCTTGTTGACGTGGTGGCTAACACAACAGGGATGGGGTGGTCCTATCTTGGTGGAATTGGTTTTGTCCAATTCCTTGGCCCTTACGTTGCTTACCGGTGTTTTGGGGTGGGCACTTTGGTTGCGTAAAGGGGTTTCTTTGAATTGGGACGTCCTGCATTTGGGTTTACCATCCGCGTTAGCCTCTGTTGTTATGGCCCATGCTATTCGGAGTGGAAATTGGTATGATCAGGCCGGTTTTCGTGGGGTATTTAGCTTAATGTTAGGATGGATATTGTTTCGAAATGCCCAGCGCCTGCTGTCCGAAAATACCACCTCTAACTCGTTCAATTCTAAGCCATTGCCCATCATGTTCTTGCCCGGTTTGGGGTTGGTGGCGGGGGTTTTTTCGGCTTTATCCGGTCTGGGGGGAGGCGCAATAATGGTGCCCATGTTGCAGCGATGGCGGTACCGCGATCAGGCCTCCATAAATGCTTTGAGCATGGGTTCGATTGCGGTGATGGCGTTGGCCTCGACCGTGTACTATGGGGCCATGGCTTCGACTCCAGTGTTGGGATCGACCGTGGTTGGGCGGTTGATTCCATCTTTTTTGGGGCCATGTGCTTTGGGAACCCTCCTGGGTCTGATTCCCGGGATTGCATTGGCGGGTTACTTAACCCAAAATCGCCAAGGTGAGCGTCTTCTTCGCTGGGCTTTGTTGCTCTTTTTGGGGAGTGTTTTGTTATGGGTAAATCGTTCCTTTTTTATGGTTTTTTAATACTTTCTTATGATGAACAATCCAGGGTCTATG
>JBJTSS010000212.1:0-3712 GCA_046079785.1 Bacteroidota bacterium | reverse complement strand
AGGAAGTCCTTTGGCTGGTGCCTTCCCCCAGGTTTCCTTCCCGGTTTTGGGTTATCGATGGAAAGGTAATGATGCAGACGGAGATTCCACGGTCTTGTACTACGAGATCTGCCTCAACGACACCATCAATGGGGATACCGTGCGCATACCCGCTCGCTACAACGAATGTATTTTGGATTGGGCTCCCAATTCCGGATTATGCGAGGTTTTGGCCGGATCCTCCGATTGGCGCCTGGCCAAAAGAATCGCTGGTTTGGTCATCAACGACACCAACCGTCTTTACCTACGAGCTGTGGACCAATCCCTCGCGGCATCCCCATGGGTCGTTAGTCGGCCCTGTATGGTCCGACCTGCGGTCGCTACGGTCTTGTTGGTCAATGCGTACGGCAACGATCCCAACCCTGAACTCAACATCGATACCTTATCCAACCGGTACCTGGGTTGGCTCAACACCTTGGGGGTTAACAGCAACGCCGAGCTCCGACTTTTTCAAAAAACAGGCAATCGTTTCACCCAACTGTCGGTGAACGAACGCGTTCAGTCCCGAATTTTTGCTCGTTTTGGGCGCATCCTTTGGATTGCTCCGGATTTTGAATTGGCCATGCAATTTTCCTCCAGAACCTTGGGGCCTTTCTTTCAAAACGGTGGTCATCTTCTGTTAGCGGCCAAGGCGGACGCCGGTACACCGTCGTGGTCTTCATCGTACGAATCATCCCCCATCGACTCCGTGCTCCAAGTACCTGCCGGTTTTAACTTTCTTCTCACCGACACGTCCACCCTAAGACCCCTTTCCAGCCAATGGAATGGCCAAAGTTGGAGCCTACCTACCCTTACCCATTTGGGTTTTTCGTCAGGAAACCGACCTTTGCGCCCAGGACCCGCCTCCACCTCCCTGTATCGAATCAATCTCTTGTTACGGGATGATAACAATCCTGCCCCGCCCTTTCCACTCTATTCCGGTCCATCCACCTGCATGGTCATTCGCCAAAATCCCCTGAACGGTAGCACCTATACCTTATCCTCCCTTGAATTGCATCGTATGATGCCCGTGGCTTCCCGGTTATCCTTATTGCAAAATTTGTTATCCAGGGTATGGCAACTACCATAATCCGACTTGCGGTTTGGGCCAGTGGTAACGGAAGCAACGCGCAAAACCTCATCCTATCCTTCAAAAATCACCCCAAAATCCGGGTGGTCTTGGTGGTTAGCAACCAAGCGGAAGCACCCGTTGTTGCCAAGGCCTCTGCGCTCAAAGTGCCCGTTTTGTTGCTGGGCCCAAAGAGTTGGCGCGATGGCCAGGAACTCCTTCAACAGCTAAGGGCTTTCGATATTGACGCTTTGGTTTTAGCTGGATTTTTGCGAAAAATACCCGAGTACCTGCTCGAAGCTTTTCCTCATAAAATCGTCAACCTGCATCCTTCCTTGCTGCCCGAATTTGGTGGCCAAGGGATGTACGGTCTGCATGTTCATCGTGCCGTATTGGAAGCCGGCAAGTCAACCTCAGGAATAACCATTCACGTGGTTGACCGGGATTACGATACCGGCCCAGTTTTGGCCCAGTTCCCTTGCGATGTATTACCGGGGGATCAACCCGAAACATTGGCCGAAAGGATTCACGCCTTGGAACATGCCCATTACCCCGAGGTGGTCGCTACCTGGATTGAGGGTTGGCGCAAGTCCTAAGCGGGTTATCTTTGGGTTTAGACCCCCAAAACCGTGATTTATGATTAAAATCCAGAGATTCTTGGTCATGTTGGGCCTGTTGTTGGCCTCTACAGTGTTTCCTATTCCAGGATTTTCCCAGGGCTGCCCCACCGGCACGACCCAATTGATTATTTCTATTCGGACCGATAATTACCCCCGCGAGTCTTCCTACAAACTTCAAAACCAAGCCGGTGCAGTCGTCATGTTCAGGGATACCGGGTATTTCACCCAAACCAACACCACCTACCGGGACACGCTTTGCATCCCCAACAATTCCTGCCTTTTGTTCACCATGCTGGACTCCTACGGCGATGGCTTGTGCTGTGGTCATGGTAACGGGCAATACCAGCTGTGGTGGAACGGCACCTTGACGGCGAGTGGTGGGCAATTCACCCACAGCGACGTCCGAAGCTTGAACTGCGCGCCAAGCCAAAGTTGTTCCACGGCCTTGGCGATTGATACCGGTAACCATTCAGCCCCTGTCCGGAATTCGTGGTACACCTACCGGGCCCCTGTCCGGGGCCGTTACCGGATCAGTACCTGCCCCGCAACACCCGGTTTCAACACCAAGATTTGGGTTTACAATACGTGCAACGCCCCTGTTTTGTCCAACGATAACCTAGGCACCGTCTTCTTTAACGATTCATCCACGCAGTGTGGGCAACGTGCCGAGGTCATGGCCTTTTTGGATACGACCACCCTTTACCGAATCCGCATTGGCGGGGATAATTCCTGTACCGGGCCCATTGCATTTCGTCTTCAATACGACGGGCCCATCCAGGGCTGCATGGATTCAACGGCTTGCAATTACGACCCCATGGCGACCATCGCGGGGACGTGTTACTATTATCCCCACCCGCTTTGTCCTCCGGGACCGGATTTGGAATTTGTTCAGTCGGCCTTTGAAAATTCGTTGCAGCGTTCCACCATCACCGCCAACGTCGGCAACTGCTGGGTTGCCGAAAACTGCCTAACCGGCTACGGTAACCGAACCCTGATTCGCTTCACCACCGACATTCGCAATGTTGGCATCACCGATTATTTTATTGGAAGTCCATCGAGCCATCCGGGACAATTCAACACCGTGAATTGCCATGGCCATGCCCACTACGAAGGCTATGCCGAATATGTTCTCTACCCTACGGTCGGTAATCGTATTCCCGTAGGTTTCAAGAATGGTTTCTGTGTTATGGATTTGTCTTGTCCATCGGGTATACCGGCCAAATACGGTTGCAGCAACATGGGGATCACCGCCGGATGCGGGGATATTTATTCCCGGAGCCTGGACTGCCAATGGATTGACATCACCGATGTCCCCACCGGGGATTATATCTTGGCGGCTAAGGTCAACTGGGACCAATCCCCCGATGCACTCGGCCGCATGGAAATGAATTACATGAACAATTGGGCCCAGGTTTGCCTTCGCATATTTACCGACAGCAACGGTCTCAAACAATACAGCAAATACCCCAATTGCACGCCTTATGTGGATTGTCAAGGCGTAACCTACGGCAACGCCGTTCGCGATTGTCGTGGAATCTGCGCCGGTCGAGCAATACGCGGCGACATGAACCAGGACTCGGTCCGCAACAGCGTTGATATTCCGTATTACCTCAACAGACTTGTTCAGCAAGCACTGACCTACAGCGAATGTGTGGATTTGAGCGGAGATAGCGCCCTCAATGTTTGGGATGCTGCCCTGTTGGGAAATTGCTTGATGAACAACAATACCGGTCAAGCCTGCAGTTTCCCCAGGGGGTTGCAGTCGGCTCAAACCCACACCACCAAAATTCTCAATATTGATACCATTCAACGTTATGTGGATATTGGAATACGCAATCCTCAACACCGTTTAACCGCTTTGGACTTTGAAATTCACGGAATCAATCCGTTGCAGGTGACCTCATTATCAGCACCGGGATCCCCCGTTTGGCAATACACCTGGGCCCAAAACCGATCCCGCATCGTAACCATGTCCCAAAATCTCAGCCAAAGCCTGGCCAGAGAT
>JBJTSS010000211.1:0-1496 GCA_046079785.1 Bacteroidota bacterium | reverse complement strand
CCGGTAGGTGGGCTGGGCGATATGCCCCCCCATATAGCCGGAACGTACGTTACTGACCCCTTTGATTTGCTCAAAAACCGCCTCCACACACCAAAAACAACCTGCTCCAAGGGTAAGGGTGGTTTCAATCGAGACCTTTTCTGTGGTATCCATACGACGTTGGGAATTTAGCGATGATGCTTGTTTGATGTTCGGGTTTGACGGTTGACAAGACGTCAAAAAGAAGATCCCCAAAAACGTTAACCACACCGCAACAAAAGATTATTGGAATTTAGCCTTGATGAGGCAAGCGTGATGCCAAATCGGCGGGGCTGTAGGCCACGGACTTGAGGGTTTTACGATCCGAAAAGCGATATACAAGGTAAAGATCCCCCACCTGCTCATAATAGCATTCGGTGTTATGTAAATCCCGGTAATGAGCCACCGTTGCTTCGGCTTCTGCCACCGAGCGACAGGCCTTGCTCATATTGGAACGATGAACCTCGGCAAACAATTCCGCAAAGACCGAGCCCAATCCCAATTCATGGATGGCCCCGCTCAAGACGTATTGTAAATCACAGAGGGCATCGGCCGCTTCCAGCAGATTCCCCTGCGCCAAAGCTTCTTGCAATTCCCGAAGTTCCTCTTGGAGGAGATTAACCCGCAGATCGCAGCGGCTAGCATCGGGTAGTCCCGGCTCTTCCCCTACCGGGTGTTGAAAGAGTCGGTGAAACTCACTAACCTGGTTTAGTGCATCGGCTTCGGGATAAGCCATGGCGGAATACCTTAATACGACGATGGGTTGCCCTCGTCCTCGTGACGATCTTGTCGATCATAGTCAAAATCGGGCATTAACTCGGTTTTGACATAATCAATGGTCTCTTGAAGACCGTTAAGAAATTTGTTAAAATCTTCTTTGTACAAAAAGATTTTGTGCTTCACGTACTGACCATCTTCAAAGCCTTTTTTGCTTTCGGTCAGAATAAGATAGTAATCATTCGCCCGGGTGGATTTGACGTCAAAAAAATAAGTACGCTTTCCAGCCCTTACTCTTTTACTAAATACCTCTTCCCGGTCCCGTTCTCGGTGGCGTTCGCCTCCGTAAAAATCATCCATAGTTTTGAATTATGGGGTAAAAATAGGGCAATTTTGGGCAAAACAACCCTTGGGACTCGCTGTATTCAAGGAAACTCGGTAACCAAATCCTGAGGACTTTGTTGCTGTAATTCAAACATGCGCAGGTACAGAGGGCAAGAATGTAACAATTCGTCGTGGGTGCCTTGTTGAATCAAGCGCCCATCTTCCAAAACATAAATCCGATGGGCCTGCACCAAAGGTTTGATTTTGAGCGATATAAGGATAATTCCACGTTCACCTTTGGCATTCAATACTTTGCTCATGAGGGTATCCTCCGTCCCACCATCCAAGGCCGAAAGGGCATCATCCAAAACCATCCAGTTCGGTTGCCTCAACCAGGCCCTAGCCAAGGCGAGTCGCTGTTTTTGTCCCCCCGATAA
>JBJTSS010000210.1:0-1919 GCA_046079785.1 Bacteroidota bacterium | reverse complement strand
GCGGATCAGGCTTCATTTCCCTTGTTATTGGCCGGTTTGATGGTGGTCGGACTGGGCTTTAGTTTGCAACAAACCGTGGCCAATCCCTTGGTATTGATGATGGGGCCATCTTCGGGGGGCTCCCAGCGTCTTAGCATGGCCGGTGGTATCAACAATTTGGGCACGACCCTGGGTCCACTTTTGGTAAGCTATGCCATTTTTGGACCCATGAGTGGTGAAGCGTCCTCGGGTGCTTCCTCGGCTCCCATGGACTTGTCTGCCGTCAAAACCCCTTATTTGGTTTTGGGGGCATTGTTCACTTTGGCTGCCTTGGTCTTTTTTTTCAAAGACTTGGGCCGGCCGGGTTCGTCCACTACCGAAGGAAGTGAGGATTCGGGTGGTCGGTCGATTTTTGGCTTGCCACAGGTTTGGGGTGGCATGTTGGCGATTTTTTTGTATGTAGGGGTCGAAGTGGCCACAGCTTCCAATTTACCTGAATACCTGCGCGCCGAAATGAATTTGCCCGTGGAGTCCTTCGCTCCTTTTGTGGCTTTGTTTTGGGCTAGTTTGATGATAGGCCGATGGACCGGAACGGCCGCGATGGTCAGTCAAGGTTGGGCAGGCTTGTCCCCAGCCGCCACCCGCACCTTGGTGCGTTTGTTGTTACCAGTTTTGGCTTTTTCGGTTTACCTCTTGGTGACTTATTTGGGCGGACATGACCCGATGGAGCATGTGGTCTACTGGCCGGCTTTGATGGTTTTGGTTTTGGCCGATGCGCTCAGTGCAGGCAAGACGGAGCGACAACTGGCCTTGTATGCAGGACTCGGTATGCTGTGTTTGGTTTTGGGCATGTTGGCTCCACCGGAATTGGGTGTCTATGCCTTGATTGCGGTGGGTCTGTTCTGCAGCACCTTTTGGCCTTGTATTTTTGATTTATCCCTGCGCGGTGTGGGTTCGGCTACAACCAAAGTTTCATCGGCGCTGATTATGATGATCATGGGTGGGGGATTTGTTTCGGTTTTTCAAGGATATTTAGCTGATTTACCATCGGTTGGCATTCGGGGCTCCTTTATGGTTGGTGTTTTATGCTTTGCTTATTTGGCATTTTATGCTTTGGTTTTGGGTAAGCCCAAGCCATCCAAATCCGCGTCATGAGAACCTTTGCGTTCGTTCTGTTGTTTTGGTTAAGCACGGTAGCCGTGGGCTGGGCTTATCCTTGGATACCCATGCCGGTTCATCACCGTTACCTCCAAGGGACCTGCCCTTTGCCTGGTCCTGGTCTGCAATTGGATTATCGTTTGTTGGATGGACAGCCTCAAATCCAAAATTGGCTGAAGGATATCCAACAAAAGAGTATGGCCTGGAACGAAGGCACGCCTTGGATTCTACGTATGGATAGCCTACGCCCCGAAGATGCGGTAGAATTCATGGAGTTGGGTTTAACATCGGATTGGCAGTGGGAGGAGGCGTATGTTCTGATCCTGTCCCAAGGAACGGCAACCATACGGGCTCAGGCCCCGCAAGGCTTTTTTTACGCGACCCGAACCCTTTTGCAAATGCTGGAATCCGATTCGATGCGCCGGTTGGGCGCGTTGCCTGCGGTGCAGGTATGGGATTTTCCTCGCTTTGCTTGGCGGGGTATGCATTTGGATGTGGCCCGTCATTTTTGGGAGCCGGACAAAATTCAGCAATACTTGTTATGGATGTCCCGCTACAAAATGAATGTCTTTCATTGGCATTTGACTGATGACCAGGGTTGGCGCTTGGAGGTTCCTGATTATCCAGGTTTGACCAGGGTTTCGGCATGGCGCTCAGCCACGCTCAGGGGTAGGCCGGTGGATGTCGAAGACTCGCTTCTGTACAACCACAGAAAGCATGGTGGTTACTATACGGAGGCTGAAATCAAGGCCGTGGTTCGATTCGCAGACTCGTTGGGCATA
>JBJTSS010000209.1:0-2526 GCA_046079785.1 Bacteroidota bacterium | reverse complement strand
GCTTTACATAAATACGAACTACCCGTTCTGTTCAAATTCGGGTCCAATGGAGGGACCTGACCGGGGCGAACGGTTCGCAAGACCCAGGCTATTATCGCGTCAATTACCGCATCACGGGCAATCCCTGGTTCGACGAAGACCGCTGGTTGAACGATCATATGGGTTGGTACCCTAACCAACTGGTCAACGCTGGAACGGCGGTCAACGGGCTGTTTACATTGCAGGATCGGAAGGAACTGCCCATGATGCCTGGTGATACCATGCCTTCCAACGGCCGTTTGGAAGTTGCCATCCAACGGATCAGTCCCGAATTATTCCGCTATTTGCGGGCGGTTGGTCAGCAAGATGCCCAGGACGGTAATCCCTTCAGCGAACCCGCGGTCATACCCTCCAACATCAGCAACGGGTTGGGTTGTTTTGGTTCTTGCGTCCAAATCCGTCTGTCCAAACCCCTGCCCTGGTAATGGTACTTTTCCCGTCACCTATTCCCACACCACGATGCCATCCGTAATCCATCTGTTGGGGGCAGGCCCTGTTGGTTGCCTGACCGCCATACTCCTCCGTCAACGGGGCTTTGAAACCGTCATTTATGAACGTCGTCCGGATAGCCGACGAGCGGGAGCCTACGGTGGGCGTTCCATCAATTTGGCCCTCAGCGATCGGGGATTCACCGCTTTGGCTGCAGCTGGCCTCGCCGACGAAATTCGTCAAGTTGGTTTACCCATGCCCGGTCGCATCGTTCATGATCTTGATGGTCAAACCCAATTTCAACCCTACGGTCAGGATGGTCAAGCCATCTATTCCATATCCCGTTCGGGGCTGAATTATAAATTGATGGACCTGGCGGAACAAAACGGGGTTACCCTGCATTTTGAATCCCGCTGCCTGGATGTTGACCCGATTTCCCGCAACATGATCGTGGAACAGGACGGCAAACCAGTGAACATCCCTTTCGAAGTCCTGCTAGGAACCGATGGTGCCTTTTCGGCCCTACGATATGCCCTTCAGAAAACGGACCGCTTTGAATACAGCCAATCCTACCTCCCCCACGGGTACAAGGAGTTGCATATTCCGCCTACCGCTTCTGGGGATTTTGCGATGGACCCCGATGGTTTGCACATTTGGCCTCGAGGTCAATTTATGATGATTGCCCTGCCCAATCCGGACCGCAGTTTTACCTGTACGCTTTTTTATCCCTTTGAGGCAGACATGGCACGAGGTGTTGAATTAGGACTCCACGATCTCACCAACGATGAGCGCGTTAGCCAGCTCTGGAAAACCTATTTTGGAGATACGATTCCTTTGATGCCCACCTTGTTGGAGGATTTTCGTACCAACCCCAACTCATCCCTAATTACGGTTCGCTGCGCACCCTGGAATCTTGGTACCACGTGCTTGCTGGGCGATGCGGCGCATGCCATTGTGCCTTTTTATGGTCAAGGACTCAACGCAGGTTTTGAGGATGTTCGCATGTTGATGACCTTTGTTGATCAACATCAACTAACCACCCAAAGTTCGTTGGTGGATTGGACGACGACGTTGCATGCCTTTGGTAGCCTACGCAAGACCGATGGTGATGCGATTGCCCAATTGGCCTTAGATAACTTTGTGGAAATGAGAGACAAAGTGGCCGACCCTCGGTTTATCTTCCAAAAAAAATTGGAGGCGAGGCTTCATCGAATGCACCCCAATCGCTGGGTACCCTTGTACAGCCAAGTCACGTTTGAACCCCAAACCCCCTATCACATGGCCTACCAAAACGGTCAGCTTCAACAACAATTCATGGATCGGATATTGGATCGTATACCCCCCGAAAAACAAAACGACGAGCAATGGATTGATTCGTTGTTATCTGACGAAATCCAAGGTTTATGAGAAGACCATCCGTACAGAGTGTCCATAACTTGGGGGCCTTGTTTGGGTTTAGGGCATTTGCATTTGTAGTTATGGCTGCTGGTGCTGCCCCTATGTTTTTTATGCGCTCCGATTCATCGGTCCTTTATGGCGCCCTTGTTGGTTCCTTTCTTTTCATTATCCTTGCTTGGAATCTGGTAAAACCCGGCTATACCGCTGTCGAAATTGCCGCCTCCCAAATTTTAATTTCCACCGACAAGGACGACGATAAGCCCTTTTACCTCACCCTACCCACCGAAGAACTGGCTTATTTCGAAATCCGTTCCCGATCAGGAGGCTTAAGGCACGATCTATGGTTATTCCGGCAAACCCCCCAAGGGATCATGCGTAGCAAAACCATCCGACTTAGTCTCTACACGCCGGCCAAAGTGGAGGCCGTGCGTCGAATACTTCAGGCGGTCCTGGTGAGCCATGGCCGTTCGGCGGTCGAGGTCAACCCGGGTCAAACTGGAAGCAACCCATAGAGGATCGGTCTGGAGGGTGCTGCATCCAGTGCCCAACGAGGAACCATGAGATTGAGGGCATAAGGGCCATCTTGAATTTCGTCGCCGGCAAAAATCATTTCGGTGATCGTGGCGTTGGTGCGGCAACGACCTTCGGGAAACCAAAAAC
>JBJTSS010000208.1:0-2701 GCA_046079785.1 Bacteroidota bacterium | reverse complement strand
CAAACCCTCAAACCCAGCCCACACCATCACCGGGTTCAAGCCCGTTGGGCCATGCTCCAAATCTTGGATCCCATCCAAATCACCCAACAATGGATATCCTTGTATCAGGAATTATCTTCCTTACCGTTTTGAGGTAAATTTGTTGTATGAACTGCCCTAAGCTTGCAGCCTTACCGTTTCCCTCCTTGGGGGGATGGCTTTGGGGATTACTGTTGAGTGCAACAGCCTGCACCCACGAGTCTTTGGCGCCCCCCAACCTGGACCCGGATTACATCAGTAGCCCCTGCTCCCCGGATTCCGCCTACTTTGTTCGGGATGTTTTGCCCCTGTTGACCAGCAATTGTGCGATGAGCGGATGCCACGATGCCACAACCCGTGCGGAAGGTATCCGATTGGATCATTACAAGGCCGTCATCCAAACCGGCGAGGTCCGGGCCGGAGACCCGAATCATAGCGAACTATTGGAAGTTTGTTTGGAGACCCGACCTTACAAACGAATGCCTCCTCCACCCCGATCACCCCTAAGTCCTGCACAAATCGAGACGCTGCGGCGGTGGATTGCACAGGGCGCCCGTAACAATGATTGTACTGATCTCTGATTTTATGAAAAATCGTCCGCTCTTGTTCGTGTTGGCTATCCTCGCTGTAGGCTTAGCGGCAACCTACGCCTACCTGCGTTGGAACCAAGCACCGGAATCGATTGTCCAAAAAGAAACCGAGCATCGCTTGGAAGCAAACCAACTTTTGGAGGCCTTCCAAAACCAAGCCAGTCAAGCCCAACCCCTGTACTTGAACCGGGTTCTCGAAATCAACGGCCTCTGTCAATCTGTTGAAAACCAAGGTGATTCGCTATTTTTTGTCTATATCGGCAACCAAAACGGGGGCTCCGTATTGTGCCAACTAGAGAAGGCCGAATCATCGCTTCCCCAGGTCGGAGCAACCATTCGCTGCAAAGGGGTTTGCACCGGTTTTGATGATTTGACTGGAGGCGTATCCATGGACCGTTGCATCCTCCTCACCCAACCTTAATAAATTCAATCTATGTTTCATCGTTCCTTGATCTTGGGTTGCGCCGTGCTCCCCTTGATGGCCTTATCCACCGCGACCCAGGCCCAAACCCGCTACATGACCCGTACAGGCTCTGCTCATTTTGTTGCCGATGGCGTCATCAAAGACGATGTGCAAGCCCGAAGCAATACCGTAACCGCGGTCTTGGATGCCTCGAATGGACAAGTCCAGGCCCGTATTCCGGTAAACTCCTTTGTCTTCAAAAAGGCCCTCATGCAAGAACATTTTAACGAAAATTACCTGGAGTCCCATCGTTTTCCCAACGCCAGTTTCAAGGGACAAATTCAAGGTTGGAGTGACCAAATGCTTCAAAAAACCGGCGCCCAAAAGATACGATTTGTGGGATCGCTCGAAATTCATGGGGTTGCTCGGGATATCAACGAAGCAGGGACCCTAGAAGTCCACAACGGTAGCCTCCATCTGGAGACCAACTTTAATGTCCTTGTTGCCGAATACGGAATCAAAGTACCCTCGCTGGTTCGGGACAAAATTGCCAAAGAGGCTGAGGTGCATGTCGAGGCCATCCTCAAAGGCTCTGGGCAGTAAAAGGCTCTTGGCGCCCCATCCCTAGAGCCCGTGGTATTTTGATTTAACGGGATTCCCTCACACCAACCACCACGGTTCGATGCCAAGGCTGACCTAGATCGCTTGCATAACTGACCGGATTCAACCAGTCCATGGCCTCGGCCAACCCTTCCGGGCCTCCATCAGCTAACATTTTCCACATGCCTTCTCGGCGCTCCATGGGTTGTCCACCGGGGCTGATTCTTTCCATGACTTTCTCGGCTGCCTCCAAGGTATGTCGGTGTTTTTTTCGAAAACTCTTGCGGTGCATTTGAAAAAGACGTTCCAATTCCTGTTGTATTCGGTGTTCTGCAGCTCCAACAGCAGACCCCATCGAGACATCGTTATCCACCAAAGCCGCACGAACCGACCTTAAAAAATCCTCCACCTGGGACTGACGTGTTTCTTCGGTCCAAAGCCAAAAAGGAAGGGGAACGGATTGATCCTGTATGCGCTGATTCAGCCAGGCCTCCAACAATTTGCGCGATGGATCACCCAGGTCATCGGCCGACCATCCCATACTTTGCCAAAACTGCCAATCTTTGGATCCGACCAAGGTTAGGGAAGGTCTCAAAAAACAAAGGGGAAAGGGAACATCGTAACGAGCAAAAACTGGACGAAGCAAAGACCAATACCCTTGCTCCGCTCCTCCGCCTAACCAAGCGACGCCCGGCAATACTTTTTCTTGGTACAAAGGCCGCAAGGCGGCACCCGGGCTCAAATTGGCCCATCCATCTTTCTGAAGGTTTTCCCCTTCCGATCGGTGATGGACCCTTTTTCTTTGGGCTCCATCCAAAACAAAAAATGGGAATTCCCGAACTTGAAAATCCACGGTGGAACCCCAACGCTGGGACCATTCGCTTTGGGCTTGCTCCACGAGGGAGGCCACAAGGCCTGGGTTGAGCAACTGGTCTTCCCAAACGGGACCCATCAGCGCTTTGAGGGAAGGGTCATCCCCATCCAATACGATCAGCGTGGGCTCCCCGGGACGGACTTCATCCAACCACCCCCCTGGTCCCAGTAGAAAATGAGCCAAACGACGGGTCGCCTGAGCCACCGATAAGCCCGG
>JBJTSS010000207.1:0-2377 GCA_046079785.1 Bacteroidota bacterium | reverse complement strand
TTTTTTTGCTTACCTCCACCGTGACCAGGACCAAACCTTCCTCGGGGTTCAATTCAATATCGGTGACCGTGCCCGCTTTGAGCCCTTTGAAAAGTACCGGAGCCGAGACCTTGAGTCCTTTGACATCGTCCAATAACGAATAATAGGTGTTACGGCCGGTGAACAAATCATCCCCTTTGAGGAAATTAATACCAACAAAAAGAAGGAGAAGGGCCATGGTGGCAAAGAGACCAATCCAGACTTCTTTGGGGATTTTGTTCATGGTTAATTGTTCAAGTGATGGTAACGGTTGATGGCTTCCGCTATGGCCTCTGCCAACAAATCTTGGCCTTCGGCCGAGCTCATGAATTTTTGTTCCTCGGCATGGGTCAAGAATCCGGTCTCGATCAAAACCGCCGGCATGGTGGTTCGGTACAAGACCAAAAATCCCGCCTGTTTGACACCGCGGCTATGACGACGCGCTTTGCGAATAAATTTTTCTTCGATCAATTGGGCCAGTTGCAGGCTTTGACTTCGGTAAGCGCTTTGAAATAGTTCGAAGATGATGTGCGCGGTGGGGTCGTTGGGGTTGAAGCCGTCGTATTTGGTCAGGTAATCGCTTTCCAAAAGAATGGCTGAGTTTTCACGTTTGGCGACATGGAGATTGGCACCGGTCACGTGGAGGCCTTGGGTAAAGGTCTCGGTGCCGTAGGCCTTGCTTCCGCCGCTATTGCAATGGATCGAAACAAACAAGTCGGCATTGAGTCGGTTGGCGATAGCAGCCCGTTCGTGTAACTCCACAAAATGGTCATCTTTGCGGGTAAAATGGATCGAAAGTTCGGGAACTTGTTTTTTGAGATGCTCGGCAACCCGTTGGGCGACCTGCAGGGTCACTTTTTTTTCGAGGGATCCATGGCCCTTGCAGCCGCTGTCGTGACCTCCATGACCCGCATCCAAAACAATGCGCTTTAGTTTGTAGGCTTTGAGACCCAAAGGATGGACCAAAGTGCCCCAAAAGATCAAAACCAGGGCCAAAAAGCGAAGGGCTTTAAGCGAGGGCATGGGAGGGTTTAGTTTTGGGGATTCAAGCGCCAGGGTTTTGTTGACGATTATTCACAAATTTAGGGGGTTGACAAGGTGGAATCGCCTTGTTCAACGGTTTGCCTTGGCAGGGCTGGCCATGGTCCTGCTCGGTGGGGGGTTGTCTTTGAGGGCGCTGGGAATGGGGTTAATCCCTTCGGGGAGGGGGGGCGTCACCTTGGACACCTTGTCCGTTCAGGATTCCATTCCGGGTCGTCGTCGTGTTTCTTCGGGGGGATTGGCAGAAACCGTCCATTACGAAGCATCGGATTCCCTTAGCGTGGATTTTGGCACGGGCCAAGCTCATCTGGTGGGTAAGGTCAAAATTCGTTTTGGAACCATGGAATTGCAATCCGGGCAGGCGTACCAAAACTGGAAAACACGCAAGCTGCGGGCACTTCCCCTGACCGACAGCTTGGGTAACGCCGTGGACACCCCCACGTTTGCCGATGGCAGTCAACGCTTTGTGGCAGATTCCATGGAATACGACCTGATGGCGGGACGGGGAAAAATATCGGAATTGGTTACCCGCGAAGGCGAGGCTTTTGTGATAGGGCGGCGTGTGCAGCGCGATACGGTCGGCGATATGTATGTTCGTAACACGTTGTTTACCACCTGTTCGGATACCAGGCACCCTCACTTTTACCTCCAATTGGGAAAGGCCAAGTTGATTCCGGATCGCAAAATCATTACCGGTCCATCCAGGTTGGTGGCCTTGGGGATACCGTTACCCTTGGGTTTGCCTTTTGCGGTGATTCCTTTGATGAGGGGCCAAAAAGCAGGGGTGCTGTTCCCCGAATACGGGAATTCTCCTCAATTTGGATTCTTTTTGCGTAACGGAGGCTACTATTGGCCCTTGGGCCCCCATGCCGACTTGAGCCTTCGTGGGGATATATACGCCTACGGTGGTTGGCGTATTAACCCATCGCTGGGGTATAACCGACGCTATCGTTCTAGCGGTCGATGGAGTATCAATTGGAGCAATCTCCAATCCGGGGATCCCAAAGCCAAGGATTTTAACCGCCAAAGGGATTTTATGGTCAATTGGCAACACAGCCAGGACCCCAGGGCCCATCCATACCGAAGGTTCTCGGCTTCGGTGCAAGCAGGCACCAGCAATTACCTTCGTAACAATTCCCCATCCACAACCGATTTCTTGAACAACCAGTTGAATTCATCGGTGAGTTATAGCCGGATATTTCCGGGTAAACCCCTGCAGGTCAATTTGGCGGCTCGTCATTCGCAGAACACCCAAACCGGGCGTGTACAGTTAAACTTACCGGAGGGGAACCTGAACATGGCCCGCATTCAACCTTTC
>JBJTSS010000206.1:0-2177 GCA_046079785.1 Bacteroidota bacterium | reverse complement strand
ATTTTGAGTTCCCAAGGGAGCCCGGCCATGACATCGCAAGCGTCGGCTCCACCGACCCCAATCGCAATCATGCCAAGACCACCTGCATTGGGGGTATGTGAATCGGTACCAATCATTAAACCCCCAGGAAAGGCATAATTTTCCAAAAGCACTTGGTGAATGATGCCTGTACCGGGTTTCCAAAATCCTATGCCGTACTTGTTGGATACCGAAGCCAAAAAGTCATAGACTTCTTTGTTTTTTTCCACCGCATCGCCCAGGTCTTGGACGGCACCGGCTTTGGCTTGAATCAAGTGATCGCAATGAACGGTACTGGGGACGGCCACGGAAGATCTCCCGGCTTGCATGAATTGGAGAAGGGCCATTTGCGCGGTGGCATCCTGCATTGCAACACGGTCCGGGGCAAAATCAACATAATCCACCCCTCTGCGCAACGAGGACGGGTTGGGGGCACCCTCTTCCGGATTTTGGGCATCCCAAAGGTGGGTAAAGAGAATTTTTTCGGTGAGGGTCAAGGGTCTGCCGCACTGCTCGCGAACATTTTGGCAACGGGTTTTCCATTGTTGGTAATGGCGTTGGAGCATCGAAGAATCAAAGGTCATAGCGCAAAAACAAGGTTAAAGGATGGAGGAAGAGGGGGATCGGATTTTACCTCCCCAAAAATACGGTCTAAGCCTCATGGGGTCTATATTGCGAGCCAATTCTACTCAAAATCCAAACCCATGGCCCCCCGCATGACCCCTCGTCCTGCCTTTGGTTGTGTTCAGAACTTACGAATCGCATGGAACGCGGTCGGCGGGAATAAGCTCCGTACGTTGCTGACCGCAGGTATCATCGCCATTGGCATCGCTGCATTGGTGGGGATTCTGACTTCCATTGCTGCCCTCGAAAAATCCTTAACGGATACCTTTTCCAGCATGGGCTCCAATACTTTGGTGATTCGTAACCGAGAACCGCGTGGCGCCTTTGAGAGTCGTCGCCGGCGTATTCAATACCGTCCAATTCAATACCGAGAGGCGCTGGCCTTTGTAGATCGTTTTGGATTTCCTGGCCAAGGGTCGGTGAGCGGTAACGTAACCTGGACCGCCGTAATCAAAGGGGCAGGCCGTAAAACCAACCCGAATGTTAATCTTTTGGGTAGCGATGGGCAATACCTGACGGTAGGGGCGTATTCCCTGGCCGACGGTCGAAACTTTTCGCCCTTGGAATTGCAAAACGGTTCCCCGGTTATCATTCTGGGCGAAGAAGTGGCTCGAAAATTATTCAAAACGGTCAAAGCCAGTGGTCAACAAGTTTCGGTGGGCAGCTCGCGCTACCGGGTGGTGGGCGTTTTGGCCTCCAAGGGCTCAGGATTTGGGAACAACGCGGACCGAACGGCCCTTATGCCGTTGACCCACGTTCTATCGGCTTACCCATCGACGGAACGGTCGCACGTTGTTTCTTTTACGTTAAAGGATGTCCGTCAATTGGCGTATGCAGAGCAAGAGGCCGTGGGCTTGTTTCGTAACATTCGTCGGTTGTCAAGGAGAGATCCGGATAATTTTTCGGTGACCAAGTCGGATAGTTTTGCCCGGAGTTTTATCGAAAATTTGAGCTTTGTGGATATGGCGGCCAAAGCCATTGGTTTGATTACGTTGTTGGGTGCTGCGATTGGCCTTATGAACATCATGCTTGTTTCGGTGACGGAACGAACCCGTGAAATTGGAACTCGCAAAGCACTTGGGGCAACACAAGCTGCCATACGCCAACAATTTTTGATGGAGGCCTTGGTGATAGGCCAAATGGGCGGTTTGATGGGAATTGTGTTGGGAATAGCCATGGGCAATGCCGTGGCCGTTTTGGTAGGGGCCGGATTTATCGTTCCGTGGGCCTGGATTTTTGGAGGAATTGTGTTATGCCTCTTGGTGGGGTTGGTGTCGGGGTATTACCCTGCGGCCAAGGCAGCGGCGTTGGATCCTATTGAGGCCCTTCGGTACGAATAACCGAAGACTAAAGTAGAGCGGGCCTATCGCTGTTTGGAGGTCGAGAGCGGATTCGAACCGCTGTAGGAGCTTTTGCAGAGCTCTGCCTAGCCACTCGGCCACGATACCCTATTGTTAAAAGAACTGCAAATATAGAAATATTATTTACATAGGTATAAAAAAAATAAAGACAGCCCGTTTTTTTTAGCTAAATCC
>JBJTSS010000205.1:0-1379 GCA_046079785.1 Bacteroidota bacterium | reverse complement strand
CATATGCAACGAAACCGGCAACAACGAAACCACAGCGACGGATTCTTGAACTAAAGAGTTCAATTGTTCCGTTTCAGCGAGGGGGTCCAAGGCTAAGGCCTGGCAATTGGGTAGGTTGTGAATTTTGGAAAGGGCATTTTGGAGGTCCAAATCCGCTACAACAATCCTGCAGCCCATTTCGTTGGAATGCTCCGCGAGGTAACGAAGAAGGTAAGCCGAGGAGCGGCCAGCCCCCAATACGAGAATTTGTCGGTTGTTCATGCGATTTTGGAACTCAGCGGCTGGGCTGATAATTGGGGATTTCTTTGAAAACTAGACGATTATTTTCCCAAACTAAGCCGTCAAAAGAGCCGTCCGGGATAAAATCAAAGGATGAGCTGGAGGGGTCTAGACCACGGCTGATCAGGTGGTCAAAATAGACGAGCCTCTGGTCCTCATCCCAATTCATTTGGACCCTGACATCGCGGGGATAGTGGAGCTGGTAGCGTGTCATGGTTTTGTTTTCCTTGCGGATCAAAGGAGCGCCCACCATGACCTGGTTTTGAAGGGTGTCCGGGCATAGCCATTCCACGACTTTTCGTTGACTAAAAGGCTCACGGGCATCAAAACCAATCACTGCAAAACAAGGTAAGCTGTTCCATGTGGCCCGAATGGGAAGGGCTTCGATATAGACGGCGCCAGGCCAATGTTGGCCTTGGTAAACGGAATCCTCCTCAAAACGATTGGCCAGCTGATCCAAGAGGGGGTACAGTCTCCCTTCGGCATCCATGAGGCATCCGTAATGACGTCGAGCGTTTTGTTCCAAGAGGACCGTCCAGGTGAGAATTTTCCAAAGCCCATCGGGGCTGTTGAGAACCGATACCGGATAGAGTTCTTGCAAGGGTAAATTCCAAGCTTTTTGGGTCCGGACGAGGCGTCCTAAATCTTGAATAAAACGGTGGTTGGCAACACGACGGCGGGAAACCACCGAATCACCACTCCAAACCTGAACCTTGGAAAGTAGGCTTTCCCAAAGACTATCTTCTGGGCTGATTTGTTGATCTGACTGCTGCGCTGATAGGGTTAATGCATGCGTTAGTAAAACACAGCACACCAAGTATCGCGGCCACTTTATGAATATTTTATTTTTCACGATTTAGGGCGCCGAATAAACCAAGCGAAATCGAAAAGGCCGTGACGTCGTAAAGCTCTCGAGGCCAAACTCTTCTACCATGACTGTGTAGATTCCATCGGCGATACGAGGTAAATCCCAACGATAGTCTTGGCCTGGCGTGGTCGATCTTGAATCGCTAGTCCAAACGGATTGACCCGTGGCGTTGATCAGGGTTAATCGTACCCTCTGGATATCCGCTCCGCTATGATAAAAAAGTTCACTTGCA
>JBJTSS010000204.1:0-2327 GCA_046079785.1 Bacteroidota bacterium | reverse complement strand
GTTACCCTTAACGCCAATACCGGTACCGGTTTGACCTACCAGTGGAACCGTAACGGCACAGCAATCATCGGAGCAACCAATGCAAGCATCGCAGCCAATACCAGCGGAGCTTATACCGTAACCGTCACTGGATCCGGTTGTAGTGCGTTATCCAATTCGGTTAGCGTCACCATCAACAACAACCCCAGCGTCTCCATCAATCCCAATCCTGGGAATAGCATCACGCTGGGCAATGCGGTAACTCTTGAAGCAACGGCAGGTCTGAGTTCCTATTCTTGGAGCCCTGCGACCAACCTAAACAACGCAACCATTGCTTCGCCCGTCTTCACCCCATCATCGGATGGTTCCTTCACCTATACCGTGACCGGAACCGATGCCAACGGTTGTTCAGGCACTGCATCGGTGACCATAACGGTTACTTTGGGAACACCTACTTGGACCGGAACGGGTAACTGGTCTTCCAGTGGTAACTGGTCAACCAACGCCGTACCCTCAAGCGGGGCTGATGTGATTATTTCCTCTGGAATCGTCACCGTCACCGACGATCGCACGGTTGCAAACATCACGATTAATGCCGGAGCCACCGTCAATGTATCTACCAACCAATCCTTGAGCGTAACAGGTTCATTGACAAACAACGGTACGTTGAGCGTCGCCCATCAAGGAGCCTTGGTTCAAGGAACTGGTTCCACCATTCTGGGCAATGGAACCTATCGCCTGATCCGCAGCACCGGGAATAGCAACGATACCATCTACAATTACATGAGCTCTCCCGTTGAAGGAGCTACGATTGGTATGTTGGGCGCCACCGACACCCGCAATCACTACACCTACAATGCATCCACCGGTTGGTTCCGTGTCAACACAAGTACAGTCATGGGCAGCGGGATTGGATATTCCACCACCGGTACACCCAACGGTGAAGTCACCTTTACAGCTAACAGCGGAGGCAATAAATTCCGTAACGGAACCATCAGTGCCACCATCAGCGGCGCCCAAGGAGTTCCTGCAGGGGCTACCGATTCGACCAAAGGCTGGAACCTTGTGGGTAATCCTTATCCATCGGCTATTTCTGCCGGTACCTTCTTGAGCAATAACCCTAACCTCTTTCAGCAGGTATGGTTCTGGAGCCAAGTCAGGGGTTTTACTAATTCTGTTGTAATCAATGGCGACTACGCTTCCTGGAATACCACAGGTGGGGTTGCCGGTTCGCAGGGTGGAGGAATTCCCAACGGATTGATTAGTCCCGCCCAGGGTTTCTTTGTCAAAACCAGCGATATCAGCTTGAATTCCGTTGCCTTTAATAACGCCCAACGGAGTACCGCGGATGCCACGGTTTTCCGCAACAGTCCGGGTGAAAAATTCTGGGTTAACCTCGAAGGCCCATCCAATACCTTTAACCAGGTTCTTTTGGCCCACAGTTCGACCGCAACGGCTGGTTTCGATGCTGACCAGGATGGACTCAAAGCCAAAGGAAATCCTAGCTTGTCGTTCTATTCCCTACTCAACAATCAAGCCTACTGCATTCAGGCTCAAGGAAGCCGCAGTTTGCCCATCGAGAAGTTTAACCTTGGCTACGACGCTGCCCAAAACGGTTTACATACCATTCGTTTGGCTCAAACCCAAGGTGTGGATCCTCAACTAGACATCCTGCTTTTGGATAACCAAACCGGCTTGCGTCATAACCTCCGCCAAGCCGCCTACAACTTCGCTAATAACCAATCCGGGGTCTTCACCAACCGTTTCGAATTCTGGACCGGTTATGGTTTGGCCGCTTCGGTTCGTGAAAACAATTTCAACAGACTCTACGTCTTCCCTAGCCTCGGAAATCTGGTTTTGCGCGGTCTAGAAGCCAACGAAGAGGTTCGTACCATGGATTTGGTGGACTTGACTGGCAAAACGGTCGCCAAAATCAAGGGTGATAACGGACAAACCGAATTTACCCTACCCGGTAACCTCAGCAAAGGTGTATATTTCGCTAGGATTCATACGAACCTGCGCAACGAGACCTTGCGTTTTGTGAATCCTTAATTTATAACCAGCCTACCCCATGAAAAAGATTCTTTCCCTATCCCTCGCCTTGGGCTTCGTTTTAACCTCAGGTTCCCTGCTCGCCCAAGCACCTACCCCTGTTCCACCGCCTCCGCCTCCTCCAGCTGCGTCGGTTCCCATCGATGGTGGTCTGGGCTTGCTGGCCGCTGCTGCGCTTGGTCTTGGTCTCAAAAAGGCTGCGAAAAAGAATAACGCCGAAACCAACAGCGAAGAAGAAACCGTTTAATAAAACGATGATAACGGGTGCACTGCGTCTTTTAGACCAAGGCCCACTC
>JBJTSS010000203.1:0-2744 GCA_046079785.1 Bacteroidota bacterium | reverse complement strand
CAAAAGGGAACCCAAGCCCAACCCCAAATAAACCTTAAGCAGACCGGAAACCAGTGCTGCGTCTTTGGGGGTTTGGATTTGGAATAGGCGCCACGTAATCACCGCGGCAAGTATTCCTGCTATGCTGGAATATGCGGCCTCGGCATACGCCCCGGCAAGGCCTTGCTGCGCCAAAACTACTGCATTCATCAAGGGAACTGGAAGCCAAAATGTGAGAGTGAATCGAATGGTACGGGTCCAGCCCCACCGAACCGCGACGGTTTGTTTGCCTGCCAATTCATCGCCTTTCTGGTCTTGCAAGGCTTTGACCAGTTCTCGGCTCATCGTGACCAAGGCAACCAAGAGGAGGTAGACCATCCAGGTCCGATTAAGTACCTCGGCATCGGCAGGATAGTATCGGTAAAGTATTCCCATGGCTTTGAATTCATATAGCCAGGGCAACGCGGTCCAAAGCAAACACAAAAAAACCACCACCACGGGACCCCAAATCCCCTGTCCCTTCCAATGTTCTGAATAACGAAACAACAAAAAAACAGCAGCCAGCGGAATGAGGGTGAGGTTGAGTAGCCCGGCTTGCCAGGAGGCCCAACCGCAGAGAGCCAAACCCAGCAGGTTAAGGGAGGTATAGGCCGACCAAAAGACAGGTTCCGGAGGAAGTGCTCGCTTTTTTTGGTTATGGCGATCACTTTCCTGATCAAAAAAATCATTGACGAGGTTACCGGCGCCAGCAATTAGGGTGGCTCCTAAAACCAAAGCGCCGAAGGCGGTATCGGAGAGACCAAAATTTAGCAAGCGGGTTTCCATCACCGGTAACATCAAAAAATACCGGAAGGAAGGAAGGGCCACCATCAACAAAAGTAAATTCACAGGCCTTAAGGCCTTGAAAAGTAGCAGCGATGTGTTGAGGGCCTTCATGCTTTACGATCCTGGTTGGGGGATTGCCGCAAACGCCGAATCAACGAACTGAACCATCGGTACAAGGCCGTTCCTTCGGGGTCATCCTCCAGTAATTGTTGGTGTAAATTCATGGTTTTCAAATCATTTCGCCATGCAGGGCCGCTTTGCCTGGTCAAAGGGTCGTTGTTCGTTCCTTCAAAATCCCGAAGTTGTTGTAACAAGATGGGAACGAGGTCTTGATGACCCTCCAAATCGAGAGTCAAACGGTGACCCCAATGCAAAAGAACATTGTTGAAATTAGCGGTCATTACCGCGGCCAAATGAAGTTTTTGCCGTTGTTTTTCGGTGACCCATCGGGCATGGGCTTGGAGACGTTGGGACCACCCCAACAAGGTTTCACGCAGGTTGGGGTCCTCGCTTTGAATCAGAATGGAGGCCCCATGCCACGAACCCTCTTCGGCCCTGCTTAGGTTCAGCAAGGGCCAAAAAACACCCCGAACCGAATGAGCGGCCAAAGCATCCAGTGTTACGGTCCCGCTGCAGTGAATCCATGCTGCACTCCGACCCGGATCCATGGCTGCAGCGACTTCCTGAATGGCATCGTCCGATAGGGCAAACAGGGTAATGCAGGAGGTGAAGTTCGGGTTGTTATCGGGGAGTAACCGGGTTTCGGTGGGGGTCCAAGGGACCCATTCGGCCTGAAGACGTTGAGCCAAAGCGGCTCCTCCGCTTTGAGGCCGGGCAATGACCCTTCGTATAGGAATGCCTTGGGCATGCAGGGCTAACCCAAGGGCCCAAGCCGCTTGACCGGCACCCACCAACTCAAGTCCATCAAAGCCTTGGCTTGGCGTATTAGTCGGCCGTACGTTCACGTTGGTATTGACGGTTTCGGTGGATTACACTGAGGCTAAGTCCTCCAACCAACAAGAAACTGCCGTACCAAACGGCGTTAATCCATGGAAATCTAAGCATTTTGAGCACAACATAAGCCCGTGGTGCGGGTTGAAGGCTCTGGATGGATAACGCGATTTGTTCGGTTTGGGGATCAATTTTTTGGAGTTCAACCCGAATGCCGGGTTCTGGGGTCTGATCGGGGTAACGAAATTCTACGCCCTGACGTAGGATATAAACCGGTTTCAACTGAAATTCTTGGTTGAGTCTACGTATTCTCAACGGCGCGTACACGGCAATATCGGCCCCGGCTGCTTCTTGGGCCCAGCGGTCATCCACCAACTTTTGGAGTCCTCCAAATAGGACCAAGGACTCCTTGAGCATCAGGGTATCACCCCGGGCATCGAGGTAATGCAAAACCGGATCGGCATACGAACGGGATTGTACTTCAAAATTAGCGGGATCTGGAACCTGGGTCACGTGCATATACAAATCGTGATCCCAGAAATGAAGGGTGGCCGGTGATGCAATCAAACCCATCTTGGGGTTGATTTGGGCATTGGGGTACAGGGTTTTTTGAAAAATAAGCTTGCCTTGGGGGTCCTTTTTTTGAAACAGCAAGCGATAATACCGGTTGGGCCCTGCCACGGAATCGCCGGTATACGTCACCAGGTATCCGGCCATGCCTTTGGCTTGATTTTGGTATAACAAAACGTTTTCTCGGGCTTGGGCCGGGGAAAAATTTTCCCCCAACGGAGTTCCTTCCAAATTGAGCGAAACCACCTCTTTGCGCGCCGAAGACACCAAGACACCCAGCATCAGGAGGGCAAAACCCAAGTGGGCCAGGAGTCCGCCTTGGCTAGGCAATTTTTGGCGAGCCTGGAACAGTTGATGCCCGTTGCCCACCAGGGCAAAGCAAGCGGCAAAGACCAAAAGGAGGTAGGACCAGAAGCCTA
>JBJTSS010000202.1:0-2250 GCA_046079785.1 Bacteroidota bacterium | reverse complement strand
CCTTGAGTAAATCATTATTTGTTAGCCATTCGAGCCAGGGCTTTGTTTTTGCCATGACCGAAGGCAAAAAGCTCGTTGAGTACGGAGAAGAAACCAACGAGAAGGCCTTTCAGGTAGGGGATATTTATTGGGGTGAAGTTCGCAAAATCAACCCTTCCCTCAACGCTTGTTTTGTGGATGTCGGGGACGAAAAAGACGGGTTTCTACATTACCTGGACTTAGGAGAGCATTTTGGGTCACTGCGCAAACTAACCCAAGAACTAAACGGGGGCAAACGCAAACCCGGCATGCTCCAAAATTTTGAAAGAGCCGATAGCCTGCCCAAAGAAGGTAAAATCGGGGATTATTTGCAAAAAGGCGATAAAATCCCGGTGCAAATCACCAAAGAACCCATCAACTCCAAAGGTCCTCGCTTAACCGCCTCTTTGTCCCTTGCAGGTCGTTTTTGTGTTTTGTTACCGGTAGATGGGGGGGTCTCGGTCTCCCGCAAAATCGTGGACCACAACGAGAAGAAACGCCTAAAACAAATTGCCTCCCAGGCCTTGCCCAAGAATTTTGGTGTTATCATCCGAACAGCCGCCGTCGGCGCCGGCTCCGAAGAAATTACCAGCGATATTCACGACCTGGTCAACAAATGGAAAGAAATTTCCCAAAAAATGGCGGGTGCCAAGCCCAAAGACTTAATCAGTAAAGAAATAACCCGGGTTACCGGTCTCCTGCGGGATTTGTTAAGTGACCAATTTGATCAAATTCTCGTGGACCACCCCGGCATGGCCGAACAACTGCGCGAATATGTACAGGGCATTGCGCCCGACAAAGTCAATTTGGTTCAAGACTACAAGGGCAAAGTCCCCCTCTTTGAACATACCGGCCTTGACAAACAAATCAAAGGCTCTTTTGGGACATCCGTCAGCCTTCCCGGAGGTATTTATTTGATCATCGAACATACCGAAGCTCTGCATGTTATCGATGTCAACAGCGGAAACCGTTCCAAAAAAGACAACGACCAACAAGAGCATGCCCTGCAAACCAACATGGACGCAGCCGAAGAAATTGCTCGGCAATTGCGCTTGAGGGATATGGGGGGCATTATTGTTATAGATTTCATCGATCTCAAATCAGCAGAGCATCGCAAAGCCTTGCTGGACAAGATGATATCTCTCATGTCGTCGGACCGCGCCAAACACCACATCTTGCCGATGTCCAAGTTTGGGCTTATGGAAATCACACGCCAAAGGGTGAGGCCGGCGGTTCAAATTTCGACCCAAGAACAATGTGCGGCATGCCGTGGAACCGGTAAAATTGGCCCTAGCCTGCTCATTACCGATCAAATCGAAAATCGTCTCGACTTTTTGTTGCTCAAGAACGGAGAAAAGGCCATTACCGTTAGTGCTCACCCTCACCTGGCCGCTTATTGCAAATCAGGTTGGCCTTCCTTGCAATGGAAATGGTGGTGGAAATACCGCAAGACCATTAAGGTGGTCGCCAATCAGGCTTTGTTGATGGGTGAATTTCGATTGCTCAACGCCAAAGGGGAAATCATCCCTCTCTAAGAGGCGATAAAACCCTACACCAGGGATTGCCTCCAACCTCTCCCAAAACTCCGAGAACTTACGCGTAACACCGGAGGCATTTGGTATCGTTTGAATTCACTTCGCTTCACCAAGCCCCAAACCCGAGCAACCAAGGCCGGGTCGTGACCCGCCGCACAAAGACCGGCATGATCCATGCCGCCTTCGATCAGGTCCATTAACAAGGCATCCAGGACAGGGTAGGCCGGTAAAGAGTCCGAATCCAATTGGTCCGGACGTAATTCTGCGCTGGGCGGAGCCTCCAGGATCGACAAGGGTATCCATGATCCGCAGGCATTCCAATACCTCGCCAACGCATACAGTTGGGTTTTGTACAAATCCCCGATCACCGATAACCCCCCACCCATATCCCCGTACAGCGTGCTGTACCCGACAGCGGCCTCGCTTTTGTTGCTGGAATTTAGCCACAAATCCCCATACTGATTGGAATGGGCCATTAGCAACAAAGCCCGCAATCGCGGTTGAATATTTTCGTCCGTTAATTGGCCCAGCGGTTCCGTCCATTGGGCACGCAGACTCTCCTTGATTGCCCCAAAAGCAGGATCTATGGGAATTACATGGTACGCAATACCGTGCATTTGGCACAAGGCTATGCTATCCCGAACCGATCGCTCGGATGAATACCCCGAAGGCATCAAGAGCGCGGTAACATTTTCTG
>JBJTSS010000201.1:0-1609 GCA_046079785.1 Bacteroidota bacterium | reverse complement strand
AGCCTTCCCATGTCGTACCTATCCATAAATTCAATTCAACGGTTGTGTTACCAGTCCCCTATTTCTTTTTCCCAAGGCCAGGCGGACCATGAACCTGAACTCATCATGAGCAAGGGACGGTAGGCCGATTGAATGCGAATCCAATCTTGGAGGGATTGCAAATCTGCAAAGACCCGTAAGTCCTTTCGGCCAAAGGCTTTGATCAAAAAATCTTCGTCCAGTTGTATGCCTTTTTTTCGGCGCATTTCCTCGTCCGATACATAAATAGCCGCTACCCCAGCTCCGTCCATACTCCCCAGGTACTCCGGGATAAATTCCGGGTTCAAACTGGAAAAACTATGCAATTCCAAGACGGCCGTAAAGTCCCCGCCGAATTGCTCGTGAACGGCCGCAACCGAGGCATGTACTTTGGAGGGCGAGTGCGCAAAATCCCGAATCACTGTGCGACCGGAGCCGGTATGCATGCGCTCCAAACGCCGAGAAGAACCCGGAAAAGAGGCAATGGCCTGGTAAAAGTCAACCTTTTCCAAACCTGCAACCGCGGTTAACTGCCTTGCAGCAGCAATGTTATGCATATTATGTCGGCCAAAAATCTGCAAGGGTATTTTGCCCAAACTAGTTTTCAGAAAGGTGTAACCGTCTTCCACAACGTAGGGGGCCGCCTTGTAGGGCTTGAGTTCGAGACCCAATCCGTAGTGCTGGACCAAGCGTAACAAGACCGGATCTTCCTCAAAATAAATCAGGACCGAACCGGGTTCCAAGGATTGGATATAATCCGCAAAAACGCGCTCGTAGGATTCCCGCGTTGGAAAAACATTGATGTGATCCCAAGCGATACCTGTAACAACCGTTGCATGTGGTCGGTAATGACTCATTTTGGGCCTGGAATCCAAAGCCGAACTCAGGTACTCATCCCCTTCGAGGATGACCGCTGCTGCATTCGTCCCCAACTGAACCATACGCTCGTAGCCCGGCATGGCGGAACCAACCAAATAATCAAAGCTCAGCCCATGAAATCGAAGAGCGTGCATTACCATGGAGGTCACGGTGGTTTTGCCGTGGGAGCCAGCAACCACCAAGCGTTGTTGGTTTTGGGACATTTCTCCCACCATTTCAGGAAAAGAGCAAACCCGTAGGCCCAATTCCAAGGCCCTGAGCAATTCGGGGTTATCTGCTTTGGCATGCATGCCCAAAACAACGGTATCCAAATCGGGTTGAATGCGTGATGGATCCCAGCCCATGGGTTCCGGCAAAAGTCCAGCCACCGCCAATCGACCCCGTGCGGGTTCATCGATTCGATCATCCGAACCGCTAACCCGGTAACCGGCCGCCTGCAGATCCAAGGCTAAATTGTGCATAACAGCCCCACCGATAGCAATCAGATGAATTTTGGCTCCAGGGCTTAATTTTGACATACGACAAATTTACGCAACCCCGGCACCCATCCTTTTCAATGATTGTACAGATTTTACACACAGGCTATTTCAAACTGGATGGGGGCGCCATGTTTGGTGTTGTGCCCCAATCCATGTGGTCGGCTTTGAATCCTCCCGATGCCCATAACCTCTGCACGAGGGCCCTGCGTTGTTGGTTGGTCCGGGATGGGGAC
>JBJTSS010000200.1:0-2195 GCA_046079785.1 Bacteroidota bacterium | reverse complement strand
TGCGGGTGGGGGTTGGAATCATCACCGACTCCACCACCAAACCATCGTGCAGGGTTAGGGCGTTTTTGATCGTGCCGTCCTTGCTGAATTGCGATTGCTGTACCTTGAGGTTTCGGATTTCAAAATGTTCCTCCAATCGGTTTCTCAAGGCCAAGGACAAATTGGTCATATCGCCGATTTGGGTTGCCCCCTTGTTCCATAACCACTCGTAGATCTGCCTGGCCCGGTATGCGGGTTCGCCCCATTCAGCCAGTCTTTGGGTTAACTCCTCCAATCGAAGGCTTCGGATATCGGTCTTGGTCATTAGCGCCAACGAAGTTCAGTGGTCCAACCGGGTTTGAGTTCCAAGTTACGGCTAATCCAACGGACCGTTTCCGGCTGTCGACCCTCGCGGTAACGTCCCGAGTCCCATTCGCCGTTGTTGTTACGATCCTCCAAGACCGAAACTTTGTACAGCCCCGGCAATAGGCCCTCCAAAGCATGAACCCCCGAAAAGTCCTCCGGGCTTTGGTACACCAAACGCTCCACCGCTTGATCATCCATCGTCCAAACATTCAAAACCCAGGCCCCGGACCATTTCGAAACAGGCAACGCCGTGTCCAAACCCAAAACCAGAGCGGCTCGCTCCCCCTCTTGGCCCCAATCGGCCTGATACGGTCGGTTCCAACGCCCGTTGCCATCCACAAAAGCCCCACTATCCAAGCGAAGGCGCCATTCTCCCGCCCCCTTCGTTTCGGTATCCGGCGCCATGGCGTACCAGTTCTTGCCTGCGGATCCGTAAGGCGTCCGACCCTCCGCATCACGCTTCCACACGACGGCCTTTTCGCCTTTTTGGACATGCTGCCAACAAGCCGAAAGCGCCCCGTCAAGGAAATGAACCGGGCGATCCCAAACCAAGCGTCTCTCCATTGCATGAACAGCCGGCCCCCACGAAAGAACCTGAGGGCCCACGGCCCTGTTGGGGGATGGCTCATTGGGGATTCCGCCTTCGTACAGGGGCTTGAGTTCGGTCAAAAGCGTATCCGTTCCCTGCGGGAATACAACACGCAATGCATAAGACGCCTCACCCTGGGGGGGCACCGAAACCCAAAGTGTATCGCCCGATACCCGTGTTTGAGTCCCATAAATCAAGAGACCGTCCTCGTTAACGGCCCTGGCCTTTATACCATAGGGTTTCCCAAAAAACACCAAGGCCAGGGAACCATCCTCGGACCATTGCCAACGACGAAGGCGCGTTGAAGCCTCTTCGTCCTGTGCAAACAAGGGCAATAACACCGTGGTATCTCGAGATGGATCCAAAAGCCCCGTAAAGGCCTTGGATTGATCGGCCCCAAAAACCTTATCCCGTTCAGGATCCTCAAAAGCAACCAAGCGATAGGTGCGATTTGGCAAATTGCGAAAAACAAAGCGACCGGAATCGTCGGCTAACGTCCAACGCAAAGGCGCCTTGAAGCCCGAAGTATCTCCGTACAAACCCACCGTCAAGTTTTTGACGGGCATCCCATGGCGGGCATCCCGAATCCGGCCCTGCAGCGACAAAGAATCCAAATAAGCCCCCGTCGAAAAGGCATAGGTAAGTTTTGATAACACATTTCCTTCGGTAAGGTCTGCAACGACCCCGCCCAAATCCACGCTGTAAGTCGATGCCTCGTCCAAAGAATCCGGATCCAACACCAAAACCACGCGTTTAAGTCGCGTTCGAACCTCGTTACGGCCTCGGGGCAACAAACCCCATCGAACCAGGCCGGGGTCTTTGACCTGAACGTATTCATCAAACTCAAAAATCAACCGTTCCGGTCTTTGTCCCACGCTTTGATCGGGGGGCGAAACCTTTATCAGGCGGGGTGGTAATTGGTCTTTGGCCCCCCCATCCGGAGGCACAACGTTCGCGCAAGCGTTGAACAAAAGCAGCAGAAGCGAACCAAGAACCCAACGCATGTGTTCCCAATAATTTCTCAGCCTTTACGAAAAACGTAGAGTTTGCTGCTCGCTCCTCGGTCTTTTTTGATGGTTCTCCACCAAAAACCCAAACCCATCAACAGCCCCCGTACAGGGCTATCCTTGCCCCGCTTGTATTTTTCGCTGAGCATAGCAATATAAAAGGGGTCCAGAGGCAGGTTGATTTCTTCAACGCATCCAAATCCAGCCTGTTCAATTCGAAACCTGAGCACCGTGCTCTTGAAGTGATAAAGGTG
>JBJTSS010000199.1:0-1133 GCA_046079785.1 Bacteroidota bacterium | reverse complement strand
CTTCGAATAAAACCATCGTCAGCACCAACCAATTGCATGGAACGAATGAGATGACGATCCGCAAAAAGCACCAAACGAACCGATTGGTCGATGAAAAGCCAGGTAATCCCAAAAAGAGCGACGCTTAGCGCCAAGAGAACTCCCACCAAGGTACCAAAATTGCGTTGGAGGGATGACAACAATCGAACGGGATAAACCACATCGCTGACCCCCTCCAGGTTCTTCCATTGCGTTTTCAAGGCCGAAAAAGCGGGTTTTTGACCAAAACGGTAGTGCAAGTGAACTTTGATGGAGGACTGCAAAGGATTTTCGCCCAAAAAATCCACAAAATCTTCGCCCAGGTCTTGGCTTAATTCCTTCGCCGCCTGTTCGCGGCTGACAAATGTGACTTCTTTGACCTCTGGCAGTTTACGAATGGTTTGTAACAATGATCGAACTTGGAGAGAATCGGTGTCTGTCTGCAGGAAAACCTGGATTTCTACATTTTCGTGCAGGTATTGTATCCACCAACGGGCTTGTACCCCCAGGTAGCCCAAGAAACCCAGGAGAAAAAGGACCAAGCCCTGGGATACGAAAGCCGAAAATCGGGCACGGGATACCGAAGAACGCAAGAGATTGGGGGTGGATAATCGCATGTGGCGTAAAAATAAAACAAATAAGCCCCGTAGCCTTGGCCTTGGCTTTGAACTAAATTCGCCTGCACAGAAAACCATTCCTTTGAATCCCTCCCCAACCTTTCAGGAAATCGATGCCCGTTGGCAAGCGTTTTGGCAAGAACATCAAACCTACCAAACCGCAGAACCCCGTGATGGTCAACCCAAATCCTATGTTTTGGATATGTTTCCGTATCCATCCGGGGCTGGTCTCCACGTGGGTCATCCGTTGGGCTATATCGCCTCCGATGTGATCGCCCGCGTCAAACGCATGCAGGGTCATGCGGTTTTGCACCCCATGGGCTTTGATGCCTTTGGACTACCTGCCGAACAGTACGCCATTCAAACCGGCCAACACCCTCGCGTTACGACGGCCCAAAACCGTACCCGGTACCGGGAACAGCTCAACCGTTTGGGGTTTAGCTACGATTGGAATCGCCAAATCGATACCAGCGACCCGTCCTACTACCGATGGACCCA
>JBJTSS010000198.1:0-2245 GCA_046079785.1 Bacteroidota bacterium | reverse complement strand
GCATGCCGTAACCTGCCGCCATGCATCGGGTTGCCAAGGTTCCTTGAGGAATCAATTCCACCTCCAGCTCGCCGGACAGCAATTGCCGTTCAAACTCGGCGTTCTCCCCTACATAACTGGCAATCATTTTTTGGATTTGATGATTTTTTAGGAGTAAACCCAATCCAAATTCATCCACCCCGGCGTTGTTGGAAATGCAGGTCAGGTTGCGCGTCCCTTTTTGGACCAAAGCGCTAATCCCATTTTCGGGAATGCCGCAAAGGCCAAAGCCTCCCAGCATCAGGGTCGCCCCATCGCGGAGATCGTGAAGTGCGGATAGGGCATCAGGGTATACTTTGTTCATCGCAATGCAAGCCTAAAAATACACCCACATCATTTGCCGAAGTCCACATAGGTCCAACCCGAACCCCCCTGTTCATCGGGGGCATCCCGCCACGAAAGGACCTGCTTCTGTCGTCCCAAATACGTTCGTATCGCCTGCCGTAGCACCCCGGACCCTTTACCGTGCAGGATGAATAAGCGATCATCGCCCGCCACCAGGGCCCGGTCCAACCTTTGTTGCAAGGGTTTCTCCCACTCGTGCATTCGATAACCCCGAAGGTCCAAGACCTGTTCCGAATCGAGGGAAAGGCTGGGGTTCCCCGCATCCCGGCTTTGGCTGACGGGTATCGATTCCCTCCCCCAACGACGAGATGGGGACGGCACAGGCCGAACCACTGGAACTGGATCCGCCGGACGGAGTAGTCGGGAAGCCGTCCGCATCCGTACGCTATCCACCGTCCATTCCACGTCCTGGTCCTCGCAGCGTAAAACCAAACCCACCGGCCCGCCTTCTTTCAGGACCACCCGTTGACCTGCAACAAAGACTGGAGGCTCGAGGGTGGATTCCGAAGCCTGATGATCCGTCGGAGTGTTGGAGTTCAAGGCATCCAAAGCTTGACTTAACGTACCCAACGCTTGAAAAGCCATGGATCGGGGCGAGGCTTCCCCAGGGCGGGTTGATGGACGGTTCCTTTGGCGATCCAATTCCTCCACAAAGGTTTGCAATTGCCAACCGGCTTCTCGACGCTTTTCTTCCAATTGACGGCGCAATTTGTTACGGAAATCCCGGTAGGCCTCTTGTTGCGCCTGTTCCGCTTGGGCCTTGGCTTCGGTTTGTTTTTGGATTAAGCGGTCCAAGAGTTCTTCTTTGGTTTGATTAAGCAAGACCAATTCTTCGGCTTTTTGTTTTTGGTCCATCCATTGCGCCAAGAGGGCTTCGGAACGGACATCAATGGAATCCGCCAACGCTTCGGCGCGTTCCATCACCTGAGCAGGCAAACCGGCTCGAGCGGCCAGTTCGTTGGCATAGGAAGAGCCAGGGGCTCCGACCAACAAACGGTACGTGGGTTGTAAGGTGGTTAAATCAAAACCCATACGGGCATCCAAGACGGCCGAGCATCGGCTAGCCAAACGCTTGAGGTTTCCGTAGTGGGTATTCAAAACGACCGTTGGGCCCGATTCAAACCAGGTTTCCAGCATGGCCTCGGCCAGGGCTCCACCCAAAGCAGGGTCGGTGCCCGAACCGAATTCGTCCAACAAAACCAAATCGTTGGGGCCAGCATGGCGCAAGGCAAAAGCCATAAGTTGCAAATGAGCCGCATAGGTGGTGAAAACAACCAACGGGTAGGCATAGACGAAATGATTCGCATGATCGCCACCGCCCGGATCCTGATGCCCAGAACCGTGGTACGCCTTTCAGCCGGACGAAACGAAATGACCGTAGCCGAACAGGCCCTCTGCTTCATGGCCGGCGCCAATTCCATCTTCGCCGGAGAAAAGCTGTTGACCACGCCCAACCCCGATTTCGACGCCGACAAGCACATGTTCGCCCTGCTGGGACTCACACCCCGAAAGGCATTCAAAGACCAACCGGTTGCTGCAAACGCCTGCTGAACCCATGGACGCCCCGCTGACCCCTTCATGTGAAAAGCCTATACCACTTGACCCTGCAAAAATTTCAAGTGCAGGCGAAATGCTCGATGCACATCTTCAGGAAAAAATTGAACGGAAAAAAGAAGCCGGTCTTTACCGAACCCTGATCAGTCCCGAAGGCCGGATCGATTTCAGCAGCAACGATTATTTCGGCCTGTCGAAACATGAAGCGCTGTGCAACCTTGCCCACCCTGACCTACCCGCCGGTGCAACCGGTTCGCGCAGCATCAGCGGCAATTCAACACTGGCCGAAGAAACCGAATCCGCCATC
>JBJTSS010000197.1:0-2286 GCA_046079785.1 Bacteroidota bacterium | reverse complement strand
CGTCGCTGGTTACAGATCCCCTACGACTTAGCCAATCGCTTGAATCGCCGGAACCTTCGTAAAGCGGATTCCGGCCTGGTGAGTCAAATACGTTTGGAGGATTACCCCATCGCTCCACTAAACGACCGGGCTTTGGATTATTTCGCCCTATGTTACAAATAGTCCAACTGGCCAAGCAGGCGGTATCGGAGTTAAACCTAACGCTGGTGCTGCTGATGATGTTTGGGATTTCCTGCCGCGATAACCCCACCTTACCCTTGCCCCAAGACCCTCAACCCCCGTATCCCACCTACGGTACCCCCTTCGCCGGGGTCCCCGATACCCGGGATATCGTCATGTACGAAGTAAACCTGCGGGCCTTTAGTCCTTCCGGACAAATCCAAGGAGTTTTGGATCGTCTGGATTCCATTCAACTGTTGGGAGTCAATGTGTTATGGCTTATGCCTTTGCATCCCGTTGGGATGCTCAAGGGCATCAATTCTCCCTATTGCGTGCGCGATTACAAGGCCGTTGGGGCCGAATACGGAACCCTGGAAGATTTACGTCGATTAACGGATGCAGCCCATGCCCGCGGTATGGCCGTCATCATGGATTGGGTCGCCAACCACACCGCCTGGGATCACCCTTGGATGGCCAACGAGGGTTGGTACACCCGCGATAACCAAGGTCAAGTAGTGCACCCCCCAGGGACCAATTGGTTGGATGTTGCCGACCTGAATTATTCCAACCAAGCCATGCGCGATGCGATGCTGGATGCGATGTTGTACTGGATTTACCAAGCCAATGTGGATGGGTTTCGCTGCGATTATGCCGATGGAGTCCCCTATGATTTTTGGGAAACGGTCTGGAACCGCATCGCAAGCCTACCCGGGAGACGCATGGTACTCTTTGCCGAAGGCAGCCGATCCAATCATTTTCAAGCGGGCTTTGATCTCAATTTTGGTTGGTCTACCTACAACGCACTCAAGCAAGTTTGGCAAGGCCAAAGCCCCTCGGTTTATTTGAATACCCGCCTCAACCAATCCCAAAGCAGCCCCCAAGGCAAGGCTTGGCTGCAATTCACCACCAACCACGACGAATCGGCCTGGGATGCCACCCCGGTAGTGCTGTTTGGTGGTCTCCAAGGCGCATTGGCCGCTTCGTCCCTCAGCCTGATGGGGGGTGGGCCTCATTTGCTCTACGGTAGCCAGGAAGTGGGTTTGGCCCAAAACCTTCCTTTTTTTAGCCGTTCCCCTATCCCCTGGAATCAAAACCGAGGTATGCAAGTGGCCTATCAAAAGTTAATGGCCTGGTACAAAGAACACCCTTCGGCCCGCTACGGAACCTGGTCATCTTACCCTCATCCTGACGTGGTTTGCCTCCAAAAGCAATACGGTTCCGATACCACCTTGGCTATAATCAATGTTAGAAACCGCACCATCACCTTAACGGTGCCCACGGCTTTGCGGGTTCGACCATGGAGGTGCTCCTTGGCCGGCCCCTTATTCAGCGCTCCCCCCGCGGCTTCGGCTATCTTGCCGGATTCGCTGACGCTACCGGCCTTCGAATCTTGTTTTTTTGAACGTTGATGCCAAAAAGACGGCGGTGAAGAAGGGCTTACGAATTGCAGCCGTCGTTTTGGGCGTGCTGGGCATCGTTTTTGGGGCTTGGATAAGTCTGCGCCACGCTGTGCTGGATTATAGTTGGCAAAAAGCAGTGGAAAGCGCCCAACAGCGGGGCTACCAATTAAGTCATCGTGGGTTAGCATTTCGGGGTTGGATCACCGTTCAAATCCGCGGCCTTTCCTTGCAATACCAAGGCAAACCGATGCTTTCGGTTCAATCACTTCATGCAAGACCGGATGTGTTACGGTTAATGATTGGCGATGTGCGTTTGCAATCGTTGTATTTGAACGGTATGCAAGTGGATATCCGTCAAACTTCGGGGTATTGTAATATCTGTCCCCTCCTCAACGAAAACCCAAATCAAGTCCCCGTCCAGGAGGCAGTTCCTGTACCTGTCAATCAGCGGATTTACAATGCTGCTACCCGGCTTTTAGATCTTTTGCCCGCTGATTTTCGCCTATCGCGTTCCCAGGCCATGTACCGGAACGATACCCTACGATCGGCCTTGGAAATCCCGGTTTTGACTTACCAAAACGATATCCTGGGAGGTCAAATCAAGGTGCGAGAAAACGAACAATGGGGGGTGATTGCCCTGCGTGGGCAATTGGACCGCCGAAGCATTACGGGAACCCTGCATCTGAACCCCCAAGGTGCTCCTGTTTTTTGGGTGCCCTGGGTTGAG
>JBJTSS010000196.1:0-4206 GCA_046079785.1 Bacteroidota bacterium | reverse complement strand
CAGCCAATTGCTCAATCGGGTAACCCCTGTAGCTCAAAATCCCGGCATCACCGTCGATGAACGTAATCGCACTTTTGGTGGCCCCGGTATTCTTGTACCCGATATCCAGCGTTACCAATCCGGATTCATCCCTCAACCTGGAAATGTCCACGGCAGGTTCGTTTTCGGTTCCAACCAGGAGGGGCAACGTGTAGGTTTGACCGTTGTAATGGAGTTCAGCAGAGGAGGACATGGGGTCTAAAGTGGATTTTGGGGGAATAGGAAAAAAGGCAGACGATAAGTTTAGTCCTGGATGCCGGCGGGGTGCATTCATCCATAACTCCTCAAAAATTGCACCATTTACAGGAAATCCAAAATAAATTTTGAATCTCTTTCCCCTTGGGCAATCCCCAGCAAGACTTAGGACGGGGGTTCGGCTCCCAACGGTTACTTACAGGCTTTTGACTGCCTGGATCAGTTCCGACAATACGTTCTTGGCATCCCCAAACAACATCCTGGTTTTGGAGTCGTAGAAAAGCTCGTTCTCCACCCCGGCATAGCCGGCTGCCATGGAACGTTTAATGACAATAATGTTTTTGGCCTGGTGGGCTTTGAGGATGGGCATCCCATAAACCGGAGAACCCGTGTCATTTTCGGCTGCTGGATTGACCACATCGTTGGCCCCCACCACCACTACCACATCGGTCTGAGGAAAGTCGGGATTAATGGCCTCCATTTCGAGCAGGACATCGTAGGAAACATCGGCTTCGGCCAGGAGGACATTCATATGCCCCGGCATCCGGCCTGCGACAGGGTGGATGGCGTACCTGCATTCCACGCCTTTGGAAACCAAGAGCTTTTCGAGCTCATGCATCGGGTGCTGCGCCTGGGCCACGGCCATACCGTAACCTGGCACCACCACAACACGCGATGAATACGCCAAAAGGACAGCGGCATCGTAGGTGCCGATTTCCCTAATTTGCCCGTTAATCTCACGCCCCGCACCGGTTGGAGATGCATTAAATTGACCCAACAAAACGGCTCCCAGGGTACGATTCATCGCCTTGCACATCAAAACAGTCAGATAAACGCCCGATGCGCCGACCAAAACCCCACCCATGAGCATAGCGCGGTTATCAAACAGCAAGCCCGTTGTTGCGGCTGTTAAACCCGTGAGCGAATTCAAAAAAGAAATGACAACCGGCATATCCGCTCCTCCAATAGGCAGAACAAACAAAACACCGTAAACCAGGGATACCAAGAAAAGCGCGTAAACCATGGGCTCCGCCGAGTATGGGAAAACAATCATCGCTACGATAAGCAAAACCATCAACGCCAACAGGCCGTTGGTTATCATCCCCTGAAAGGGGAATCGAACCGGCTGACCGCTGACTTTCCCGTCCAATTTGGCCATGGCAAGAACCGAACCGGTAAATGAAATTCCGCCTACCGAAAGACTAATCATGAGGGTAACCACGTAGAACACCAAATAATACGACCCCATGGACCCCATCCCGGTCGTTTGGGTTAAGAGGTTGAGAAGTCCCTCACCGTACAATAAGTCGACCACTTCGGCCAAAGCAACCAACGCCGCGGCCAATCCTCCAAAACCATTCAGCAAGGAAACCATTTGAGGCATTTCGGTCATCTGGGCTTTGCCCGACATGCGCAGTCCTAACCAGGCACCCAAAAGCAACGATCCCAAAATATACGGCAGATTAGCAAGACCAGGCAGCAAAAGCGTGACCACGATCGCCAACGCCATACCCAAGGCTAAGATGCTGTTTCCTCGATTCGCCGTAGCAGGGTCACTCATTCCCTTGATTCCTAACACAAAACAAACCAGGGCTGTCAGGTAACCCACCTCCATGATTGTTTCCATCTTATTTCTTTTTGCGGAACATGCTGAGCATCCGGGAAGTAACAGCAAATCCACCGACCACATTGACGGTGGCCAAAACCAGGGATAGGCAACCCAAAACCAAAACGGGCCATGGCGCGCTTTCTGCTTTGCCCACCATCAAAATGGATCCCACCACCACCACCCCCGAAAGGGCATTGGAACCGGACATCAAGGGGGTATGCAAGACTTGGGGAACACGCCCAATAACCTCAATACCCAAAAAAACAGCCAATAACAACAAATACAAGTGTGGTAATATTACGTTGATTAGGGCAGGTAAATCGTTGGTCATCCATTCCATGGTTCTTGCTTTTGAGAGGATAAATTAGGCCAAAGCGCCTCGTTTTTTGCCACCATAGGCCAAGCAACATGCGGCGACGATTTCATCGTTGCCTAAATCCCAACAATGCGGTGTTTCCGTTTCTAACAATGCGGTAAACGCCTGTAAATTCCTTGAATACATGCGACTAGCATCCTGGGCTTTGGCCGAGGCCGGAGCCGATCGACCGCATACCAAAGCATGGCCAATGCGCAGATTCTGACCATCCACCGTGCCTTCGCAGTTGCCACCTCCAGCAGCCGCCAAATCCATCACCACCGATCCCGCCTTCATGCGTCCCAAAACGTCCGAGGTAATCAATACAGGCGCCTTTTGACCTGGAATCTGGGCCGTCGTTATCACAACATCGGCTTTGCACAATTCCTCGTTGAGGCGTTCCTGCTGCCGTTGTCGATACGCTTCGCTTTGGACCACCGCATAACCACCGGCATTTTTATCTTCAACCGCGCCCTCAATTTCTACAAATTGGCCGCCCAGACTCTCGACCTGTTCTTTGACCGATGGCCGGGTATCAAAGGCCACCACGACCGCTCCCAGTCGCTTGGCGGTTGCCACGGCCTGCAGGCCTGCAACACCGGCACCAATAACCAGAATGCGGGCGGGTACAACCGTGCCAGCTGCCGTCATCATCATGGGGAAACAACGAGGCAACAAAGTCGCCGCCTCAACAACGGCATGGTAACCACCCAACGATGCCTGGCTGGAAAGCACATCCATGTTTTGGGCCCGCGTTATTCGGGGCAGGGCATCCAAACTCAAAATACCAAGACCGTTCTCGGCCCAAGTCGCCAAGCGATCGCGGTGACGGGCAGGACTCAGGGTGCCAATTAACCACGACAATCCTTTAACCGGAAGGTCCGAAGGACAATGAACACTGACCAAAACATCGGTGGTTTCGGGAAATGCAGCTCGAGGTCCACTCAAGGCACCTGCTTGGATATACTCTTGATCCGAATAAGCGGCTTCGGCACCAGCCCCTTCTTCCACCCATACCGTATGCCCTCGATTTACCCAGTGTTGAACCAATTCCGGGGTCGCTGCAACCCTGGACTCAGGGGATCCTTCTTTGAGAATTCCGATGTTCATGGGTTGAGGAGAGGATTAATTCTATTCTTTAGTCAACGTTATCGTGCAAGTAGCGGTTGTCTGTTTTGATTAAGGGTGATACCGTTCCAGAGGACCTATCGGATACCGCACTTCGGCTCAAAGGTAGTTCGGAACTGGAAGCCGGAGGTGTTGGCTGATAACCCGCTCTCACATAGGCTGGTACCTTTTCCAATTCCTCCAGGGCCACATTTCCTCCGGACAACAGGGAATTTAGACTCCGGAGATTCTGAATGCGCTGACGTGAACGAGTCAAAACATCCTCTTCGGATGGCCCACTGGCATAGGTCGATTCCAAAACGTCTTGTTGGGGTTGTTGTTCCGCCGCGGTTGACGCCAAAGGTTTAGTCGCATCGGCGATGGGCTCCGAATGGGTGGACGAAACAGAAGTTTCTGAATTCAGCGGCGCCAAATCCCATTCAACAGGTCCATCGTACCCGAAGAACGGGTTAACCTCATCACTTGCCTCGGCAACGGTTGGCGTGGCAACGAATGAAGTATCCATGGAAGGATGCTCAAAGGCTGTGGGCTCATCCCTGTCGGTGTTCTGGTCAGCGATCACGGACGATGAGGAGGTATCCTCCAAGTTCCAAACCCTTGTAAACAAATCATGCGTTCCCTCTTCGACGGATGGTCCCTGCGGTTGAGGGTTAGGACTGGTCGGAGGAAGATCGTTTCCGTTGTCCCCCTCATCGTCCATATACTCGTCATCGATCAAGGTAAACATAGGCAGGGTTTCGTCCTGGGCTTCTGTCGTTGGGGTTTCCGTTGATTGGTCCAAGGAATGCACCACCACCGAAGGCCTTTCGCTAGTATTTTGCGAAGTCCCCTGAAGTCCTGCGTTGTCTGCCCAGCCGTAATCTCTTCGGTTATCCCCTTC
>JBJTSS010000195.1:0-1914 GCA_046079785.1 Bacteroidota bacterium | reverse complement strand
GTAAAACCATCAATCACAAAAACATCAAGAACCCTGCGCGGAATGATGGGCGTATTGGAAAGGCTAAACCCTACAATGCGTCCGCCTGCGGGGCCGCCGAGTCCAACTTGTCCAACCATTAGATCGCTGATGGCAGGATTCCCGGTTTCGTTCAAACCCTGTTTAAAAACATACCGCCAACGGGTTGAGCTCAAGGTTTGGCGTTCCGATGAATCGGAGCGAAAACCGCTGAAGGTCCCCTGGAAATCCCCTCCAAGTAATTCGATACCCGAACTGACAAGGTAATTGTACGTTCGACCGTAGGTTCCATCGGTGACCCCTACATTGTAATCCAACATCCCGAGGCCAACAGCCCTGCGCTCACGAGGGTACAGTAAAGGATAGGTTTTTAGTAGATTCTCCGGGGCTTGCTGCTTGAGTTTTTCCCGTATGGCGATTCGTTTATAGCGTTCGTCAATGGGAAGATCTCGTTTAGTGATCACGCTCAACAGAAGACCGTAGGGGTTAATCGAAAAATCTAGCCCAAAAATTTCGTTGAACAATTCGGGGACCAGGTAAAGGTCTGTTTCCCCCACGTGGAACTGGTCCGCCTTGAGAGGTCGAACAACTCCGTTGATCGTTAGGGTGAGGTTGATGGGATCAATTTCCCAAGGATTGGTTTTGAAGGGGTAGGTTCCTTTGAATCCAAATTGGCTGCTGTTCCTCTCATAGGGTATCATGAACATGGTGAGCAGTTCGGTCAGACCCAAGTAGGGTTGATTACCCCGAAACACGCATTGTACATAGACCTGACCCAAGGATGGGTAGGCAAATGTTAGCATAATCTCGTCCGTTTCCTGGGCTTTGGCAGGCCTATGGAACGTAAGCAGTCCAATCAAGAGCAGGCCTACCCGCAGCAACCACCTGGCAACCATGCCTACGCTGACCTTTTAATGCAATTATTTGGGAACCAAAACCGCTTGATGCTTGATGGGCGGGGCTTGAATGAGGTCCTCCGATGGGATATCGTTTCTTATGGTTTCAAAAACAAAGTCGGCCGAGAAATAATCCCGAGGTGCGTCATCGGGTAAGGTGAAGAAGAAACGTCTGCGACCACTGAAGTACAAAGCCACGGTATTGCGATTTTCGGACAAGACCTTTCCTGCAGCATCCTTGATGGTCATACGCACTTGTCCCAAATAGGGAGCATTGCCCGTGGTTTTGTAATGAAAATCCATGCTAAGTAGGTTGCTATCCAGCTTGGATTCCACTTTATTCACCTGAACCCCGGTACTGACCTCCCCATTTTTGTAGAAGGCTACAATAACTTGTTCAAACCGGAGGCTAACCCGGGTCGATATTCCTGTGGTATCGTCGGTGGTTCCAATGTCCTGGGCTTGAGGTGAGCTAATTACCTTGATTCGGGTGAATAATACCCCTGGAGCTTTTCCTTTGGGAACACGGGCCTGTAACCGAACAATTTGTTGCTGATTGGGCGGCAGAATAAATGTCCTTGGAAAGGCTTTGAGGTAGGGATTTAGACCAAAATCCCTGGCATTGGTGCTATCGTCGTAGCGCATGATCAGGGTTCCAGCCGAATCCTGGTCGGAATACCCGAACTGAAAACTAAGCGATATTTCCTGAGCGACCCCGGAATTGTTGGAAACGTATAAATTTCCAATACCGTATTTGTCGAGGTAGACCGCGGTAGGGGCTAGGGACAATTGAGCCCATGCGGTAAACTGCATAAGAGCAAACAAAATTACGAGGTACGATTTTTTCATGGCATGTTTTTTGGGTAGCGCTGCAGGCTATCAGTTTTGGTACAAAATGTTAATAACAAATGTATTCGTGTAAAAACCTTTTTCTTGACCTATCGGAATGGGGGCGCCCAACGATTGAGCACCGTAGAGGTAGCCACCTATAAAGAGTGTT
>JBJTSS010000194.1:0-1493 GCA_046079785.1 Bacteroidota bacterium | reverse complement strand
TCGGCGAGCGATTCGGTCGTCCCAGGCAGGGGTTATTTTGCCTATGTTTTTAATGGGGCTGTTCGCCCAGCTGGTGCAATAGCAGGGAATTTTGGGGACACCCTTCCGGTTGTCCTCACCGCTATAGGCCGTGATAACGGTCCCGTTGGTTCCGGATCCTTCGTTTTTGGAACAACCTTTACCCCTCGTTCCTTGAGTACCGTTGCCGACACGGTAGGGGGTAACCGATTTTTTTTGGACGAAGGAATTGCAGACCAGGGTTGGAATTTGTTGGGAAACCCCACTGCGGGAACCCTTAATTGGGATATCCCCGGGGCCTGGGCCAAAGGAAATATTCATAACACCATCTACATTTGGAATCCTAATGCCGGCAGCGGGAGCGGGGGATACCGCTATTGGAACGGAACTTTGGGGAATCTCGACACGAGTTTGGGCAGCGGTTTATTGGCCCCATACCAGGCCTTTTGGGTTCATGCCGCGGGTGCTAACCCGGTTTTGAGTTTTAATTCATCGGCCTTTACCGAATCCCAATCCACTATGGTGGGTCGAACGGGTTCGACAACACCTCCACCCCATGTACGGGTCCAAATTGACGGAGAGGATATGCAGGCAACTGCCTTCGTGAGTTTTGGCCCGGACGGCATTTTTGGCCCCGATTTGAACGACGCCTATCAATTGGAATCTTACAGCGATCGTTGGCTGATGTTATATAGCCAAAGTTCGCCCCAACACCAAAAACCCTTGGTCATCAATCACCTTCCGGATAATTTATTGGAAGAAACGGCCATACCGCTTCAGGTTTCTGCGGCGGGGCATGCTTCCCAAAACAGAACCCGGTATCGGCTCAGTTGGACCCTCTCGGAGAATTGGCCATCGCATTGGACTGTGGCGTTAATGGATCATAACAACCAGCAAGTGATCCCCATGCAATCGGTACAGTCCTATGACTTTGAGTACCAGGCGCAGGCCATGGGTACAGGTGCCGGGGATGATGTACCAGAAGACGCAAGTGCTTTTACCCGGCCTCAGTCGGTCCTTCATCGTTCGGCTTCTTCGTTGCCGTTGTGGTCCAATGCCCGAAGTCCTCAGCGCCCATTTACGGTGGTGGTTCTTCCCTTTCACGGCAATGGGCCGGTGGCCTACCGCCCGGATTATCCCTACCTCTACCCTCCCAGCCCTAATCCTTTTGAGGGTCAAACGTATTTGTCGTTTTACTTACCAAGTTCAGGGCCGGCTACCCTTGAAGTCCTGGACCTGCTTGGTCGGGTGGTGGCCAGGGAATCCTACGATCGGTTGAGGGCAGGTACGCAACAACGGTTATGGGATGCCCGCGAACTACCTGCCGGATCCTACGTTATTCGCCTGGTGACCCCTGCACAAATCAGCACACAGCGGGTCATTCATCGTTGAGGCCGTCCCCAAAGACCTCGATGCTTTTGGTGGCTTTGATGAGGTTGGTAAATCGGCCTTGATAGCGTGTTGCTTTGACCATG
>JBJTSS010000193.1:0-5826 GCA_046079785.1 Bacteroidota bacterium | reverse complement strand
ACCCAGGACCAAGAGGATCTGGAAAACAAACATGCTCAAGGCTGGCACCAATGCACCGCGACCTTGGTGCAGGACCTGGGAAATCCGAATATTCATCCCAATAGCTGCCAAGGCTATCCATAACATCCATTGGGTCAGGTTTTTGATAGAAGACAAAAACCAATCCGGCCAGGGCACAAGGTTGGTGGCCACAGCGCATAACACAAAGCCTCCTACATAGTAGGGCACACCGCGTACAAGGGTCAGGGTTTTGGCAAAAGGTGAATCCGTTATAGGCTTCTTGGGGTTGCCTGGGCCACGAAGACTCTGGAACCATAACAACAGAGGAATAAGAAGTAAGATTCTACCCATTTTGAGGCTCATGGCCAAGAGCGCAGGGCCTTCCCCCAACCCGGATGCCGCCGCCGAGACATGACCGACGGATTGAAGGAGGCTTCCCATCAATACCGCTTTTTCGGTGGCATCCAAACCAAGCAGGGAAGCCCCTGGGCCCAAGAACAAGGTTCCCAAAAGACCCAAGGTATTGATAAGGGTGACCGAAACTGCGATTTGTTCAGGGCTGGCGCCTAGCAAGGGATGTACCGCTGCCACCGCGCTGTTGCCACAGATGGCATTGCCCGCGGCGAGCAGGCGGGATTGAGCAGCTTGTTGGGATCGCCTGGCGAGCCATTCGCCGACCCCTACCGCTCCAATCACCGAAAGCAAGAGGGCAGGCACAAAGGCCAAGGGAATTCCGGCCAAAAAATGGGTTTGCAATTCAAAGCCCAAGAGGATGGTGGCCCAGGCCAGCATGTTTTTTTCGTTCCAGCGCAGAAAGGCGGCGGGCCCAGGCTTGGTCCAAGGTGATGGCCAAAAATTACCCAAGGCCATCCCAACCAAGAGGCAAAGCATGCCGTTGCCCCCACCGGGGAAGTAGGGCGCAATTGCTACCGATGCCAAGCTCACCGAAGCCAGGGCCAAAACCGCAGGCCAGGACCAAGGAACTACCGGGAGCGAAATTTTCACGGGGTGAAGTTAAAGACCACCCACCACAGGGTTGCCCGAACCAGCCCACCTTGGGTTGTATTTTTGGGAATGCTTTATCCACTTCTTTTTGAGCCGGTTTATTTAACCAAAATCTGGGGGGGCGAGCACCTGGTCCAAAACCTAGGCCGAGACGTGGGAGGTTTGATGCAGGTTGGCGAAAGTTGGGAATTGTCCGGGGTGGAGGGTCAGGTATCGGTGGTGAGCGATGGGCCCTTGAGGGGCAAGAGCCTGGACGATTTGGTGGAGCGCTACGGTGCAGACCTTTTGGGGCATCGGGTTATGGCCGTGCACGGTGATCGTTTTCCGTTGTTGTTCAAATTGTTATCAACCGCTCAAGACCTTTCGTTGCAGGTCCACCCCAACGATGAACAGGCATCCCGTATGGTGCATCACGGGGCCTTGGGCAAAACCGAAATGTGGGTGATTTTGGCGGCGGAACCCGGTGCAGGCTTGTACAATGGATTTGTGGAGGGATATGACGGCAGGGATTTGGAAGAGCGCGTTCGCAGTGGTCGACTCCTGGAGGTCGTTCATCGGATGGAAGTTCAACCCGGTGATGTTTTTTATATCCCGGCCGGTCGTGTTCATACACTGGGTGCGGGATTGCTCCTGGCCGAAATACAGCAAAGCAGCGATACCACCTACCGAATTGACGATTTTGGCCGTTTGGATGACCAGGGCAAACCCAGGGCCTTGCATTGGGACGAGGCCCTGGCTGTTATACAATGCGATGGACCAGGGCATGTAGCCCAGACGTTGCCTCTGAACGGTTGGCCCGGCAGCCTCCTGGCCCGAGGTCCTTATTTTGAGTGCCATCGTTTTGAACTTCAAGCCGGTCAAGAATGCCGCAGGGACCACGATGGTTTGGACTCCCCGGTTGTTCTTATGAATCTCCACGGCAAGGCGGTCCTGGGGCACCAACGAGGTCAGCGGGTGGTCCACGGTATTCAAACGCTGTTGTTACCGGCTTCGGAACCCGGGTATGTTTGGCAGGCCGAAACCGATAGCCAATGGTTGGAGATCTGCATACCGCGGCCCTCCTAGCCCAACAAGCCCAGAGCCAAAGCATGCCTATTTATCCTTTGTTCCGAACCTTGGATTTGGGCCGTATGGCCTACGAACCCGCATTGCAGGAACAATTACAAATCTTTGAACCCATGGTGGCGGCCAAACTCCGCGGTGAGATCGCGACACCGCACGGAGTGGGGTGGGTACTTACCGTAGAACACGAACCCGTTTATACCCTAGGCAAAAGTGGCGATCAAAATCATTTGTTGTTATCCAACCCGGATCTCCAGCGCTTAGGGGCCGAATTTCATCGCAGCAGCCGGGGTGGGGATATTACTTTTCACGGCCCGGGTCAATTGGTGGCTTACCCCATTTTGGATTTGGAAGCACTCAAACCGGATATCCATTGGTACATGCGGGCCCTGGAGGAGTCCGTAATTCGGACCTTGGCGCATTGGGGTTTGGAGGGTCAAAGGGATCGAGCCTATACGGGCGTTTGGTTGGATGCTGGTCTGAGTTCAGCCCGAAAAATTTGTGCGATGGGCGTCAAAACCAGCCGCTGGGTCAGCATGCACGGTTTGGCATTGAATGTGAGTACCCGTTTGGATTATTTTGACCATATCGTGCCATGCGGCATCGCCGACAAATCGGTAACCTCCATGCACCACGAATTGCAGCGCAAAGGCGTCGACCCCGTGCAAATCCCGGGGTTGGGGGAGGTCAAAGAAAAGTGGTTAGCGGAATTCCACCGCTGCCTGGAAGAGGGTCTTAACCGATCTTCGTCTTGATTCTGGCTTTCTTGCCTTTGGCGGCGCGCAGGTAGAAAAGACGAGCGCGGCGGACTACACCACGGGATACCACATCGACTTTCTCGATGAAAGGGGAGAGGCTAGGAAAAATACGCTCTACGCCAATACCGTTGGAAATCTTGCGGACGGTAAACGTCTCGTTCGATCCCGGGTTACGACGCTGAAGAACAACGCCCTGAAAAACCTGGGTTCTTTCTTTGTTTCCTTCACGGATTTTGTAGTGAACGGCCACGGTGTCACCGGCCTGGAAGGTAGGCAAATTGGCGGAGGACTTTTGGCTTTCAACAAAAGAAATGGGGTCAAGAACAGTGCTCATGGCGTTTCGTTTAGCGTAGCAGAGAGGTTTACCTCCCCAAAGGGCTGCAAATATAAGCGATTTTGGGTTAAGAATCCCCTGGGAGACGATCCAAAAGGTTAGGCCGGCGCTCCCTGGTCCTTTGAAGGGACTGCTCATGGCGCCATGTACCAATTTTGGCTTCGTGCCCGCTGCGAAGTATTTCGGGCACCTCCCAGCCCCGATAAACCGGCGGTCGGGTATAATCCGGTGGGGCGACCAGGCCATCTTGAAAGGAGTCGGTCAAGGCACTGCTTTCGTCACCCAAAACCCCGGGCAGCAGGCGAATCACCGCGTCGGTCAAAACGGCTGCCGCCAATTCGCCTCCGCTCAGCACGTAGTCACCTACCGAAACTTCCATGGTGCAGAGATGCTCGCGGACCCTCTCGTCCACGCCTTTGTAGTGCCCACAGAGCAAAATCAAGTTGCCCTCCAACGCCAGACGGTTGCATAGGGACTGGTCCAAGGAAAGGCCGTCCGGACTGAGATAGATGGTTTGGCTGTAGGAACGCTGGGCCCGCAATTGTTCCAAGCAGCGGTCAATGGGTTCAATCATCAAAACCATTCCGGCACCACCACCGTATGGCGCATCGTCAATGGCTTTGTATTTGCCGGTAGCGTAATCACGGAGGTTATGGACGACAATTTGGGCCAGGCCTTTGCGCTGGGCCCTGCCCAGAATGCTATGATGAACCAGGCTATCCAATAATTCAGGCACAGCGGCCAGGATGTCAATCCTCATGACTAGGTGCTGGGTTCTCGTTCGATTCCGAAAGGTACAGGTCCAAGAGCCCTTCCGGCAACGATACCTCCAATTCGCGTTCGCTGGGGTTCCAATGATGGACCAAATTCTGGACCAAGGGGAGGAAAACCGGGGTGCCGTTGACGGAGAATTCCAAAAAATCCTGAGGAGGTCGCCTATGCAATTGCACCAAAGGGGCCCGAAGGCCGCTGCTTCGATCCACCAGCGTGGATCCGGGGAGGTCGCTTTCGTCAAAGCCCCAGGCCGCTCCCGATGAAACGACCTTGAGAATTAGGCCCTCGAAGCCAACACGGCTTTTGAGCAAAGGACCTACCTGCTCGGGACGGTCCAGTCCTTCCAAATGCAGTAGGAGACCACCGGGAACTTTGAATTGAAATTCTAGGCAACGGTACGGAACTTTTTGGCCACGGGTCTCGAGCCAAACGAATTCCAAGCGCTTGGGCCATTGGGCCCCTGCAATACCATCGTCCAAATGAACAAGCAAACGCCCGTTGAGGCCATGCGCTTTTTGGACGTGACCAACCCAGGTTGGGGAACCTGCGGGCATTTTCAAGCAGGAAAGGGATTTATTCGGCGTCCGCTGGCGCTTCAGGAGCTTCTTCGGCTGCAGGAGCTTCTTCGGCCGCAGGAGCTTCGTCGACTACTGGAGCTTCTTCGGCTACGGGAGCTTCTTCGGCTGCAGGAGCTTCTTCGGCTACTTCTTCACCGGCGGCTTCGCGGGCAGCTTCCAAAGCGGCAGCCTCGGAGGCGGCTGCCAATTCCGAACGCTTGCGCAACAAAGCGGCTTCGCGCTCGCTGTTGACCTTGGATTCTGCTTGCAGAGCAGCTTTGCGGGCTTGTTCACCGCTGGCTTTGAGGCCGTCCACCTTGGCTTGAACCTTGGCATCGCGGGATGTCATCCACGCTTCAAAGCGCTGGTCGGCTACTTCCTGGGTGATGGCGCCTTTGGCGACCCCATCCTGAAGGTGCTTGCGCATCATCACTCCCTTGTAGGAAAGGATGGCACGGCACGTGTCGGTGGGTTGAGCTCCGTTTTGGAGCCATTGGACGGATTTGTCCAGTTGGATGTCAATGGTGGCCGGGTTGGTGTTGGGGTTGTAAGAACCCAAACGCTCAATGAATCTCCCGTCTCTTGGAGCACGTGCATCCGCCACCACAATATGATAAAAAGGCTTACCCTTCTTACCATGACGCTGTAATCTGATTTTAGCTGGCATTGAGGCTTTTTTGAAATGAGGGGCAAAGATAACCGAAAACCACCTTCGGGGAGCCCTTACCGAACAGAACTAGGAGCGGCCAAAAGGGGAGCGCATGCGGTTCATGGCCTGACCCATGGCCCCACCGGGCATTGCACCGTTCATTTTGCGCATCATTTGCTTCATTTCCCCAAATTGTTTGAGGAGCTGGTTGACCTCCTGGACCTTGGTTCCGGAACCCCGGGCAATGCGCTCGCGGCGACTACCGTTGAGAATTTCGGGCTCGCGGCGCTCCAAGGGGGTCATGGACTGGATAATGGCCTCGGTTTGTTTGAACATTTCGTCCGAGAAGTCCATGTCCTTGATCGCCTTGCCAACCCCGGGAATCATTCCTAACAAGTCCTTCATGTTCCCCATTTTTTTGATTTGCTGGATTTGTTCGTAGAAATCCTGGAGATCAAATTGGTTTTTGGAGATTTTCTTTTGAAGCCTTGCCGCTTCTTCGGCGTTGATTTGTTGCTGGGCTTTTTCGACCAAAGAGACCACATCGCCCATCCCCAAAATGCGGTTGGCCATTCGGTCCGGGTGAAAGACATCCAGGGCCTGTAGTTTTTCGCCGGTGGAAACAAACTTGATGGGTTTGCCAACGGTATAGCTGATCGTGAGCGCAGCACCACCGCGCGCATCGCC
>JBJTSS010000192.1:0-1863 GCA_046079785.1 Bacteroidota bacterium | reverse complement strand
CCTCTTCGAAAGCTTCTGCAATTTCGACCAGTTGACGCCGGCTGCCCTCGGATCCAAAGTAGATCGTGGCCCCTACCGCTACAGCGCCCATTTCCCAGGCATCCCGAACCGAACCAAACATGATTTGGTCGTAATCGTTGGGGTACGAGAGGAATTCATTGTGGTTGATTTTGACAATAAAAGGGATTTTGTGGGCATAACGTCGCGCCACGGAACCGAGTACCCCAAAGGTGGAGGCCACCGCATTGCATCCCGATTCCATCGCCAAGCGAACGATGTTTTCGGAATCAAAGTACAAAGGGTTGGGGGCAAAAGAGGCCCCTGCTGAATGTTCAATACCCTGATCTACAGGCAAAATAGAGAGGTAACCGCTACCACCCAAACGCCCGTGGTCGTACAAGGTCTGCAGGCTACGAAGAACCTGAATGGAACGATTGGAAGAAGACCAAACCCGATCCACAAAATCCGGACCCGGAAGGTGTAAATCCTTGGCAGCTATGGTTTTGGATTGGTGGTTCAACAGGTACTCGGCCTGGGAACCAAGAATTTGAGCGGTTTGTGACATGGAGGAAGGATGTAGAAGGGCGAAGATAAGACCATTCGTTGGGGTGGTGGCCTAAATTTGAGGGATGTCCAAGGCAAGCCCCCCCACCCCGGTTCAGCATGAAGCCCTGTTGAAGGATGTTTTTCGGTTACGAACCCAAGTTTTTGTCGAAGAACAAGCGGTTGATGCCGAATTGGAATTTGATGAATTCGAAGAATCATCGCAGCATTGGGCGTCCCAGGTAGAGGATAAGGTGGTGGCCTGTGCCCGCTACCGACGAACGGCAAGGGGTTACAAAATCGAAAGAATGGCGGTGGACATCGCGTTCAGGAAACAAGGTTTAGGAAGGGAGCTTCTACAACGAATTTTGACCGAACTGCGGCCGTTGGCCTCAGAACAAGGCTGTCCGATTTATTTGCATGCCCAGGTTCAAGCCTTGCCCTTCTACACCAATCAAGGATTTGTTACCGAAGGGGATGAATTCGAGGAAGCAGGCATTGCCCATTACCGCTGTCGATACCAAGAGCCGTTGCGAAACGCTTAGCCACGACTGCCTAGGGTAATCGAACCGAATTTGCCGATCCATGCGGCAAATTAAATCCTACCTATCCGAAAGGACTGCCCGTTTGGGTTTGTCCCTTGTTAGCGGAGTTGCTTTGGGTCAAGGGGCTCCAAGCATGCCATGGACTTGGTTTGGCGCCTCGTTTATGTTCTTGGCGGTGACACTTCCTTGGGTCTCGTCCAGGGTTCCCATGGCATGGGCCTATACCTTCCGTAACCTTTTGGGGTGGTTGGCTTGGTGGGGTTGGGTGGGCTTGCTCGCAGGCCAAGAAGTCTCCTTGGCCCCCAAGCCTAGAATACCGGTCCCTGGCCCGATAGATAACAGCTGCATTCAAGGAGGCCTCGTGCTGGCCCGGATCTATCGCCGGGAATCGGAATATCGCTACCGGATCCAAATCGAATACGCCTTGGATATGGGGTGTCAGGGATCCACCGTTCGAATAGAACCTGTTCGCCTCGGCGCTCTTCTGGTATTTTCCAGAAACAAGGCCTCCAACGGGAGGGCTACCCTGCCCAAGGTCGGGGATTTATGGTTGATGGAACAAGAAAGGGTCGGAGCAATCCCCGGCCCGCGTTCCTACGGGGATCCCGATCTGCGCCCGTATTACCACAGTCAAGGCATTGACTATCAAATCACCATGAGATCAGGTTTGTGGGGGCAACCCTGGGATCGCCCACCAACCGGCCTTATCGCACAACCAGCGGACCCTTGGGACCGTTGGTCCTTGGTTTTTGCCAAGGCCCAGGAAAATTTGGCC
>JBJTSS010000191.1:0-5388 GCA_046079785.1 Bacteroidota bacterium | reverse complement strand
CGGCCCAAAATTCACGGTAATGGCTGGCATCCAAAGACTCGCTGTTGGGGACTGCAATAAACAAATACCCACCCTTGCGGACCAGGCGGGTAAACTGGTCTATTCGCTCGCCCAAATCCCGCACATGTTCCAAAACATGCCAGAGCGTCACCGCATCGTACGCCTCCTTGGGCTCTTCCAGCCAAGCCTCCGAATGCACGGATAATCCGTGTTTGGACACAGCGCGGGCCTGGGCAACCGGATCCGGTTCTACGGCATCCACCTCCCAACCGGCCTTCTTCATTTCCCCAGCAAAATCCCCCGTTCCACAACCAATATCCAATAAGCGTCCTTTTTTGGGGATAACCCGCTCGACCCAAGAACGCTTCAACCCCAGGGTCCACTGCCGTGCCCTTCGGTATAGACGATAGGTCCAACCGGAAGCTTCATCGTCGGTATGCGATATGTAATCCGCAAAGCGGTAGTACCGTTCCATGTCTTCGGGTAGAGGACGGGGATTGGTAAAACGCAGACCACAGTCTTTGCAAAGGGTAATGTTAAAAATTTCTCCGCTTGCACTAAAATCCTTGACCTTCAAAAAAGATGAAAGTTTGGCGCTTTGACAAAGCGGGCAGGACCAAAGTTGTTCCAAGGTTGAGTGCGGGTTGTTTGCGTAAAAATCGGCCCAAAAACGCTGAAATCAGCCTTTTTTGTTCAAATAAACCATTAAAACGCTCAAATCGGCCGGATTAATACCGCTGATGCGATAAGCTTGACCCAAGTTGGCAGGGGCGGCTTTTTGTAGTTTTTCGACGGCTTCCAACGAAAGGCCTTTGACCTCGTGATAAGGAAAATCAGGGCGCATACGAATTTGTTCCAAATCATCCATTCCCTTCGCCCACGCCTCTTCCCTCGCCAAATAAGAAGCGTATTTTACCTGAACCTCAATGCTTTGTAAATTTTGTTCCTCAAAATCATCCAAAACAGAATTCAGTTGAGGGTCAGCACCGCGCAACGAAGCGATGCCTATACCTGGCCGTAACAACAATTGATCAATGCGGGTTTTTTGACGAATTGGGGCTTCTCCCTTCGAAACAAAATAGTCATTAAACAGTTCATTATCAATTGAATACGTGTGTATTTTTTTTTCAATCGCCGAAATCTGTACTTGTCGGTTTTCAAAATCTCTAAAAACAAGCTCGGGCAAAAGCCCGGCACGAAAACCCAACTCGCTTAACCTCAGGTCGGCATTGTCCTGTCGTAACATAATACGATACTCGGCTCTCGAAGTGAACATGCGGTAAGGCTCTTCGGTTCCTTTGTTGACCAAATCATCAATGAGCACGCCGATATAGGCCTCTGAACGGCTCAAAACCAGGGGTTCCTGACCGCGCAATGACCGATGGGCATTCATGCCCGCGATAAGCCCCTGACCGGCCGCTTCCTCATAGCCCGTCGTCCCGTTGAGTTGACCGGCCAAATACAATCCCTGCAAAGCCTTGGATTCCAAAGACAAATGCAATTGGGTTGGGTAGAAATAGTCGTATTCTATGGCATAACCGGGACGGAAAATTCGCGCATTTTCAAAGCCTTTCACCTGCCGAAGAGCTTTGGTTTGAACCTCCTCGGGCAACGAGGTCGAAAAGCCATTAACATAAACCTCGACCGTATGCCAGCCCTCAGGTTCTATAAACAGCTGATGCCTTTCCCTTTCGGCAAAACGATTGATTTTGTCTTCGATGCTGGGGCAATAACGGGGGCCAATGCCTTGAATACGCCCCGTAAACATAGGTGATTGCTCAAATCCTTCCTGGAGAATCTCGTGGACCCGTGTATCGGTGTACGTGATCCAACAGCTTTTTTGGTGTTCCAGGGCCTTGCTTTCCTTACGGAACGAAAACTTACCCGGCTTGTCGTCCCCCTTTTGTTCTTCCATGAGGTCATAATTCAACGACCGCCCATCCACCCTGGGGGGGGTGCCTGTTTTCATGCGCCCGCCTTCCAGGCCCTCAGCCTTGAGTTGTTCGGTAATCCCGTACGATGCCGATTCTCCTGCCCTACCTCCACCCAATTGCTTTTCGCCCACATGAATTAGGCCATTTAGAAAAGTGCCTGTAGTCAAAACAACCCGAGGGGCCCTAATGACCTGACCCAAGCCCGTCACCACCCCTTCAACTTTACCCTTATTCAATAAAAGCTGTTTTACAGAATCCTGCCGAAAACTTAGGTTAGGGATTTGTTCTAGCCGATAGCGCCAATTGGCCGCGAACATAAAACGGTCGTTTTGAGTCCTTGGACTCCACATGGCGGGGCCTTTGGAGCGGTTGAGCATTCGAAACTGCAACGCCGAGTAGTCCGAAACCAAACCGGATAGTCCCCCTAAAGCATCAATTTCACGAACGATTTGTCCTTTGGCCACACCGCCCATCGCGGGGTTGCAAGACATCTGCGCGATTGTTTGCATGTTCATCGTCACCAAAATTGTCGACGAGCCCATATGGGCCGCCGCGGCTGCGGCTTCACAACCGGCATGACCCGCACCGACAACGATGATATCAAAATCCCAATGTTCCACGTAGAACGCCTTTTTGGCGCTGCAAAAATAGACCTATCCCCCCTGCTCTTATCGCTTTCGTACTAGACGAATTCTATGTTCCACGTGGAACAATCAGGCTTTTACTCTGGACCGTAGCTCCAGAGCCTCTTCTTCCAATTTCCGCATGACCACTTTCTCTTGGTCTGTTTTATCGTTGTAGCCCAACAAATGCAAGAGACCGTGGACTAAAACGCGATGCATCTCGTCTTCAAAAGAAACACCCCATACCTGGGCCTGCTCCCGAATCATGGTTGGGCTGATGCAACATTCGCCCTGGACAAGTCGATTTTGGGGGCTTTCGCTATAATCAAAAGTCAAAATATCGGTGTCCCCTGCATGATTCAAAAACTCTTGGTTCAAACCAGCCATCCAAGCCGAAGACCCAAAAGCATACGATAGGTGTTCAATTCTGGCTTGGTGTTGGGCAGCCACCTCGTCCAGCCAAGAGCGAATCCAGCGTCTCTTTTTGGGCAGGGCAATACCGTCGGCCGAAACAAAGGTGATCATCGGGCAGGCGGCGATTGGCGCAGTTTGCTTTGGTAGCGCAAATTCCGTTCGCGGTAATAGGCATTCAAATCAGGGGCCGCGGGTTTGTAAACACCCTGCTTGGGGGCGTTAAGGCGCTGATTGGACTCCATGGAAGCGCCCGCTTTCTCCTGACCTTGTTGTTTGGCGCTTTCTGAAGACCTGCTTTGTTCCATCTCTCGCTCCTGCTCGGCTTTCTCGGCCTCCAACATTCGGCTCAAAATTTGTTGCTGCCTTTGGAGGCTCTCTGAACTAAGCTTTTTGTTGACCAATTCCTTTTCGGTTTGTTCCATTTGTTTGACCGCCTCTTCGATGGCTTGGCGTCCAGGTTGATTCCCTCCTTCTTTGTTTAGTTCCTTAAGGATTTTCTCCATTTCGCGCCGTATGGCTTCTTGTTGGGCGACCATTTGAGCAAATTCCTTGCCTCCTTCGCCACGAGAAGGTTTATTTCCCGCCTTGGACTCACCCTGCCCCGGCCCTTTGCTTTTGCCCTGCTGTTCCTGCATTTGATTGCTTAGCTTCTTTTGCATGCTGCGCAGGCGAGACATTCCTGATCCACCCGGTTTGGGCTTTTTGCATTGTTGGTTACCGGGCATTTGGCTGGCCTTCTGTTCGGTTGCTTGCTGCAACAGTTCGGACAAGAGGTTGGCAAGGTTGTTAGCGGCCGTCATGGTGTATTGTTGACGGCCTTTGGCGCCGTTAATGTCCCTTTGGGTCATTCGATCCAGGGTGGCTTTGTACTGCTCTTCCAACTCTTTAATTTCTTTTTGAACCGGCGCCTGTATTTGCCAAACGCGCCGCGAAAGTGCTTCCAGGCTATCCTTTAGCGGGTCCAATTGCTCTCGCAGCCCAAATTGTTCACGGGATAATTGAACAAAAACCTGCGAATAACTGGTTTGGTCTTTCAAACGATCCATAACGGATTCTTGATCAAAGGAAAACTTGAGAACCCGGCCCAAGAGGCGCCTCATCGCCTTGAGGTCTTCCTCTAACTCTTCCATTTCTTGTTGAGCCAATTGCTCCTGCATTCGGTTGCTCATTTGACGCATACCGGATGCCGCTTTTTGTTGCTTTTGTGCTGATTTAGAGCGGTTTTGCTGGTTTTTGGCTTGATTTTCGGCTTCTTCCTGGTCTTTGGTCACCTCCTCGCCTTGTTCTTCAAGGCCATCCAGGTCTTTGGGGCGTTCAAGCTCTTGGTTCTTTTCCTTGGTTTTTTCCCAATCCTTGAGAAGGTCTTGGGTTTCTTGGCGCAATTTTTCTTGTTCTTCGGCGACTTGATTTAAGTCTTCGTCCGGGCGTTTGGTTTTTTGAGCCAGGTCTTCTTGCTGTCGCGCCAAATCCTGAAGCTTCTTCATAGCTTTTTCGATTCGATCCTCAACCTCTAACTCCTTGAAAAACTGCAACATACGATCCAGTTCCTTGCTAACCCTGCTTTGGTCTTTCTCTAGTTTTTCTAATTGTTTTTGGATGTCGGGCTTGGAGGCTTCGTCTCGTAACATTTTTTCTATGCTACGCAGCATTTCCTTCATTTCCTCGTTGAGAAGCCTGTCCGCCATTTCTTTTATTTTCTCCTGTTTTTCAAGGATTTGGGTGGGGGTCTCGGCGGAAGATTTTTGTTGTTGTAACTCTAGTTTTTTTTGAATTTCTTCGACCTCTTCAATGGCTTGACGTTGTTCGTTTCTTAATTTTTCCAAGTCCTTGCGGTCTTCAAAGCCCCATTCCTTTTGCTGCTTTAGACGATCAGATAGCTTACGGGTCTGTTGCTGAGCCTCTTGCATATCCTTGTCGGCCTTTTGAAAGCCGGTGGCCGTTTCGCGAGAAAGGGCTTCCAGGGCTTGGGTTTTTTCGCGATCGGAAGACAAACGCCACTCAAACAAGGCTGAACGGGTTCGTTTGTAACCACTTGGTTGATCGTTGTCCTCCGCCTCCAATCCGTAGCGAAGACCATCACCTGGTCTCAGGCCCATCTTGAGGGGGTCAATCGCGCTTTCAAATCGTTTTTCGGCTAGGCCCCCTTCCCAAGGAAAAGGCAAGAATTGCTCCTGAGGGTCAAATTCCTTTTGGCCCGCACGTTTGATCCAAAAAACCCAACGCAAACCACGAAGCCCATAATCATCCCATGCCCTTCCCCTAACCCAATGGGGCTCTTGGGGGTCCTCGGGTTGTTGAATATCCACCTCCAGGCCAGGAGGAGGCAGGTCCTTGACGTTCCCCTCAGGTCAGGGCAGGCCCTCCGGGCACAGGGGCACACCGCGCCGCCTGCACCGCTTTGGTGAGCCGATCGTTCT
>JBJTSS010000190.1:0-5143 GCA_046079785.1 Bacteroidota bacterium | reverse complement strand
GACCGCTCAAGCGGGCCATCCAAAAGTATGTCGAGGACGTCGTGGCTGAGCAAATGATCAGTGGGACCTTGCAAGCCGGCTCCTTGCTCAAATTGGAAGCGGATGACCAAGGCCAGATGAAAGTCACGGTTGTTGATCCAACGCCGACGACTCGTCCTTCCCGCAAAAGCAAAACCACCCCTCCGACCGGGGATCAGGAATGAGGTCCTCCGGGCAGGTTTTTTTTGGGGACGATGCCCAGGCGGACCATCTCCTACCCCTGACCTATACCATGCCCCCCGAGGAATTGCGGGTGGGTATCTTGACCTTGGCCCAAAAGTGGGCTTTGTTATGGAATCGAAGGGCCTTGGCTTTGACCGTCAACGCTCGTTTGTTGCCTTCGGATGCTTTGCTGAATGCAGCATCCAAGCTTCGTGATGGCCAAGGCTTGCGGACCGAGGAAGGACCCTTGTTGAGGCTCCACGCTCTGAGTGCAGAAAACGCGGGCGTTATGGAGGCCGAGGAGACCGAATGGTTACCTTGGGATGGTGATGTATCGATGCTTCGGTTTCCGGAGGATATCTTTTTGAAAAACGGACAGGAAATCCGCAGCGATGTGGAACGCATGCAGTCAGCTGGCGGTGAATGGGCGCTGCCTACCTGGGATGAACGGGTTTCGGTGGACCCCCATACGGTTATCTACAATCCCAAACACGTTTGGATCCATCCAACGGCCCGCGTTTCGGCCGCGGTTTTGGACGCATCGGACGGTCCCATCTGGGTGGGGGCCCATGCCGAAATCATGCCGGGTGCCTTGGTCAAAGGACCGATGGCCCTTGGCGAGCACGCCACCCTCAAAATGGGTGCCAAGATTTACGGCGATACCACCGTTGGACCGTATTGCAAGGTCGGTGGGGAGGTCAGCAATTCCATCCTCCATTCGTATTCAAACAAAGGCCACGATGGTTTCATGGGAAATTCGGTCATAGGGCGTTGGTGCAATTTGGGCGCAGATACCAACAATTCTAACCTCAAGAACAATTACGAATCGGTTAAATTATGGGATATTGCGAGTTCTCGTTTTCGTAACACCGGACTAACTTTTTGTGGCCTTGTCATGGCCGATCACGCCAAATGCGGAATTAACACCATGTTCAATACCGGTACGGTCATCGGGGTAGGAGCTAATGTCTTTGGTGGAGGTTTTGTTCGGCACTTTGTGCCGTGTTTTGCTTGGGGAGGAATACAAGGGATGGAGACGTTTCGCTTGGATAAATTTTGTGAGACCGCCGATAAGGTGATGCAGCGACGGGGGATGACCCTAAGCGATGAGGAAAAGAAAAAACTCCAGGTGGTTTTTGAGCAAAGTGCCCAACAACGAACTTGGGAAAAGGGTTCGACCCCTGCCTAATTTTCCCGTATTAATTCCCGAACTCAATAAAAATAGATGAAATTACGGACTTCGCTCGTTTTGGGTAATTGGAAGATGAATACCTTGCCAGAGGAGGGTCGCCTCCTGGCCCGACAAATCGTACCTACGATCATGGACGGTTTGCACCGAACCGTGGAATGGGGGCTGGCGGCACCCATGACCCATTTGGCTGGCATGGTCCATGAGATCAAGGGTCATGCCCTATTGGGAGCCCAAGACTGCTCCGCCCATGACCGAGGCGCCTATACCGGCGAAGTATCAGCAGCCATGTTGAAAGCGATCGGCTGCCACTTTTCGTTGGTGGGTCATAGCGAACGAAGATTGTACCACGGAGAATTGTCGGAACAGGGCGGACTCAAAATTCGTCGCTTGCAGGAACAAGGCTTAATGGCCGTGTATTGTGTTGGTGAATCTTTGGAGCAGCGCCAAAGCGGCGCATATGCGGCCGTTATCGAGGCCCAGCTTCAGGAAGCTTTGGGTGGAGGTGGCCTCTCCCTGGACCCTTCAGCCCTGGTCTTGGCCTACGAACCCGTTTGGGCGATTGGTACCGGTTTGACAGCCTCTCCGGAACAAGCCAACGAGGTCCATGCGTTGATTCGAGGATGGATCTATCGAAACCTGGGTCCCGAAGCGGCGGCTTCCCTAAGGATTCTGTACGGGGGCTCCGTTAATGCAACTAACGCGGATGAATTAATGGCCGGGGAAGACGTGGACGGGGCTTTGGTTGGGGGAGCTTCCTTGCAAATCAGGGCCTTTGCAGACATCGTATTATCGGCGCCCTAAGGATGTCATCGTTTGGGGTTTGGCGAATTCACGTCCTAACGGAGGAGCAGGCCGAGGTTTTGGCTTCGGAACTCTCTGATTGGGGTTACGATTCGTTCCAATTGGTGGAACCGAATCCGTCGGAAGGGCTATCGGGGGAACAGGCAACCTGGGTTTTGGAAGCCTATGGTCGGCCTTCGGACCTCCGTGATGGCTGCCGTGAATGGTTATTGACGCAGTATGCGGATTGGGTTCAGCATTTGGAGGAGCCGGAAGTTTTGGAAAACATCAACTGGAACAAAGAGTGGGAATCTCGATTTGAGCCGGTCCAATTGGGACAAGTTTTTGGAATTCGTGCGCCTTTTCACGATCCATTGGAATCCACCGACTTGGAGTTGGTGATTATGCCGCGCATGTCGTTTGGAACGGGCCATCATCCGACCACTTTGTCGATGTGTTGGTGGTTGTTGGGTGCACCCTCTACCGACAACGGCCAAGGAATACCGACCTTGACCCGGCACTGGGACCGGGACGTAGCACCGTTACATCCTAATGGTCTTCGGGTTTTGGACATGGGATGCGGGACCGGGGTCCTTGCGATTTTGGCGTATCGCTTGGGGGCCGCATGGGTTTGGGGTTTGGATATCGAAGAAGGTTCGGCCATCAATGCTTCCGAGAATGCTGAACGCAATCAGGTTCAGGGCTTATGGGAGCAAGGGGATGCCCAATACCTGGCCCATTCGGAACACGACCCCATGGATTTGATTTTGGCCAACATTAACCGTAACATTTTGTTGGAAGACATGAGTATTTACGCTCAAAATCTCCGCGAAGGGGGGCAATTATGGTTAAGTGGTTTTTATACCGAAGACACCGAGGCCCTGGTGGAGAGGGCGTTGGCATGGGGCCTGAAACCTTTGGCCGAGACGGCCTTGAACCGTTGGGCAACCCTGTTGTTGGTGAAATCCTCCCAAAGTTCTTGACCAGGATGCGCGCTCCCTCTACCCGTCCCCAGGACCTACCAGTCCACGATTTATTGGAACAAGAAGATGAAGGCGAAAAGCTAGTCCTCTACAACGACGATATCAATACGTTTGATCATGTGATCTGGTGTTTGATTCGCTATTGCGATCACGAGCCCGAGCAGGCCGAACAATGCGCTTGGATTGTACACCTCAAAGGACGTTGTACCGTCAAGTTGGGAACCTACCCCGAACTTTTGCCCATCCATTCGGCGCTCTGCGACCAGGGGCTGAGCGCTGCAATCGAAGGTTAGGATCAGGCCTTTGGGAAAGGTTGGTAATAGCCCGGTTCCGCTTGGGCCATCAGGCTCCATACGGCCTCCACGACATCGTCGACCGAAGGCTTGCTAAAATAATCCCCGTCTGAACCGTAGGCGGGACGATGGGCTTGGGCGGTTAAGGTGATCGGTGCCCAATCCAACAAGGAAAATCCTTTTTGGACCTCCAGAATTTGTTGTAACAAATACGAGGAAGCACCTCCGGGAACATCTTCGTCCAGTATCATCAAGCGGGATGTTTTGCGCAATGACTGGGCGCAAAGACCTTGGACATCAAAAGGCAGGAGACTTTGGGCATCCACCACTTCGACCGATATCCCTAAATTTTGGAGATAATCCGCCGCCTCCATCGCGATGCGGCAACAAGAACCGTAGGTCACCAAGGTGAGATCCGAGCCCTCCCTGAGGATTTCGGCCTGACCCGGCACAACCCGAAACGTATGCAGGTTGTCGGGGACTCTTTCCTTGAGGCGGTAACCGTTGAGGCATTCCACCACCAAGGCCGGTTCATCGCCTTGCATCAGGGTATTGTAGAAGCCGGCAGCCTGCACCATGTTGCGGGGGACCATAACCATCATACCCCGCAATGCATGCAAGATCATCCCCATGGGCGATCCGGAATGCCAAATCCCCTCCAAACGATGCCCGCGGGTTCGCACAATCAATGGAGCTTTTTGACCCCCTGCGCTGCGGTACTGCAGTGTGGCGAGGTCATCGCTCATTATTTGCAATGCAAAAAGCAAATAGTCCAGGTATTGAATTTCGACCAAGGGCCGAAGACCCCGCATGGCGGCCCCCAAGCCCTGCCCAACAATGCTCATTTCCCGTATGCCGGTATCGGTGACCCTGGATTCCCCGTACTTCTCCTGCAAGCCGGCAAAACCTTGATTTACATCCCCGATTTTGCCGACATCTTCGCCCAAAGCCAAAAAGGAGGGCTCGTTGGCTAACCAATAATCAAAGCAGCGGTTCAAAAGTTCAAACCCATTCAGTTCAGGCGCAGCGTCGCTGTATTTGGGAGGAATGGGGGTAAGGTTGGAGACGGCAGCGGGCGATTGGCTGTGTAATCCTCGGTTATAGAATACCTGATGCATACCATCCATGCGGCTGCGCAGGGCGAGCAGGTTTTTGCAAGCATCGCGAATACCGGCATCCGAATGGGCGTGCCATTGGTTTTGGTGGGCCATCCACAAACTGCGTCGAAGGGCTTGCATCAAATCCCGACGCAAGGGCTCTCGCTCCCGCTCCAAGGTCTGAATGATATCTTGGATAGCCGATAGGGATGGGACCGACTGGGCCTGAAGGCTTTGGGCCAACGCTTGGAGGTGTTGGCTAACTTCTTCCAGCCAAGGGGCGATACCTATTCTAAAGGTTTGATAGGCTCTTGTTTGGGCTGCTTTGGCTTCCGTTGCCGCTTCGGCTTCGATTTGATCCAGGGTCGCTTCGTCCGCAATGGCTTGGTCCAACAACCAAGCGCGCATTCGGACCAGGCCATCGTTTTCTTTTTCCCACTGCAGTCTTTCGGCACTTTTGTAGCGTTCGTGCGATCCGGATGTGCTGTGTCCCTGGGGTTGGGTTAATTCTGTAACATGAAACAAAGCAGGCATATGGTCCGCACGGCAAGCGTCGGCTGCTTTGAGGTACAAGGCACAAAGGCGGGGGTAATCCCA
>JBJTSS010000189.1:0-4010 GCA_046079785.1 Bacteroidota bacterium | reverse complement strand
GGAACGATTGCTCAACCAACCCGACAAGAACGACCTGGAAATATCAGGACGGGCATAGGACGGTAACAACCATCCCAAAAATTCCAAGTCCCGGCCTTCCGGAATAACACTTAATTGATCATGGTAAAAACCAAGAAAACCGTCAGAATCCACCTGTTCCCCGCTCAACACATCCCCGGAAACTGGGCGGTGATCCCCGGCTTGAAGCCCGGAAGCATTTAACAAGGCTTGAACGGACCCCCCTACCAGCGACTGAGCATACCCGGGTTTGGTCAAGGAGGATCCTCCTACCGAAACCCAACGGCGAGCATCGTAATACCCGGTGAGGAATAAACGACCCACGATGATGACATCGGCCGGCGTCATGGTCCAAACACAATCTCCTTTGGCGATTGGTGAGACATGATGCATTTGAATGCCTACGTTTCCGCTGGGATGAGGGCCGTCGAATTGATGGTGTTGAACGCCCGTAGCTTGGAGAATGGAGGTGGAGTGGGTTTGGGTGGCATGGGTATGAAGGAATACCTGACCCGGACAAAGTTGCTGAAGGGCCTGTAGGCCTTCGGCGAAAGCGGCCGGGTCTTGATCAACTTGATAATCCCGGTTGGTCCCCATTGGGGCCGAATTGAATGCAGAAATCACGATACAACGGGGCTGGGCATCAGGCCTGGCCATCCGGTTATAGGGACGTTGACGCAAATGGGCCCAGGCACCGGAGACGAGCATTTTGGCCTTGACCCCATCGGCACCCAAATCCTGAGGTCGGGCCGAGCCAAAATCCAAGTACTGCATGGAATCACCGCCTTGGACGACGATGGCTTCGAGGACTCTTTTGGGACCCCGTTGGATGGCCATCACCTGACCACTCATGGGACTGCATACATAAAGCCCAGGGTAGTCCTTGTCTTCCAACAAAGGCGTGCCTGCAAGGACGCTGCTACCCTCCTCCACCAAAAGCCTGAACTTTTGGTAACGAAAGGCTGTTGGGCGTACCGCGCAGGTTGTATTCTCTACCGAGAGTACGTTTTGGGGTGATGGGGTGCCGGCAAGATGGATATCGTACCCCCGGCGTAGTCGGATGGTTGGTGCCATGGTCATAATGCGCGACAAAAATACATGAGTCAAGGGTGCAGAAACCAAAATTCCTTGGACAAATCCAAACTATTTTTAGGAATATTTAGGGCCCCAAGTCAACCTTTGGTTAAATTTTCTACATCGATGATTCGCCTTCTTTGCTGCTTGGTGTACCTTCTGTCCTTGACCGAAATTTCAGGGGGTGCCACCCCAAGCCTTGCTGGTCCCGAACCCTACCAAGACCGGGTCTATCGCTCGAATTTGGCGGGGATTCGATTGCAAACCGAAGGGGACCCCTTTGCCTCCCCTGTTTGGGAGTTGGGGTCCAGCAACCCACCCTTGGTTTTGCATTTTGACGATTTGGATGCGGGTTACCGCCCCTATACCGTGCGATTGGTCCCTTGTCGAAGGGATTGGACGCCTTCGGACCTTTTTGAATCTCAAGCTTTTGAGGGCTTGGACCGCGAGTTAGTTCTTAACCATCGGCCTTCCTTCAACACCCTTCAGCGCTATACCCATTACGAACACGCCATCCCCTCCGATAACTTGCGGCCCAAGGTTTCCGGCAATTTTGCCATTTTGGTTTATGCCGATCAGGACCTTCAAGAACTGGTTTTGGTGCGACGTCTGCTGGTTTTGGAAAACAAGATTTCGGTTTCGGCTTTGGTCCGTCGAGCCTACCAAGGCGCCCAAAGCGGTAGCCATCAGCAACTGGATTTGGAGGTTTACCCCGGACGATTGCTCATTCAACAGCCAGCTACGGACCTAAGCTTGTACGTTTTGCAGAACAGCGATTGGAACAGCCTCCGTGTCGGTCCTTCATTCCCATCGTTCATGGGGCCACAGCAATGGACCTACCGTGGTCAAGCCGAGCTCAGCTTTGAAGGGGGTAACGAATACCGGGCTTTGGACCTACGAACCGTCCGAGCCCCCGGTCGAGGCATCGCCCGAATCGCCCGAACGGTGGAGGGCTACGAAGCCTGGGTTCTCACCGACCCAACCCGGGGTCAAGGACCCCATCTCAGCCAAAAGGACCTGAACGGGCGATCCATGATCCAGAATTTTGAGCAACGCCTACCGCATACTGAATCCGAATATGTTTGGACCACCTTTGCCTTGGAACCTGCACAAGGCGAAAACCTTGAGGGGGTTTATCTCCACATTGATGCAGGTCTATCGGCCTGCGATGCCGGTTTGGCGATGGAATGGCAGGCCGAAACCGGTTTTTGGGTCAAGTCCCTTTACCTCAAGCAGGGTTTTTACGATTACCGGTATTTAACCGGTCCCCTACCTTGCACGGCCGTACCTCTGGAAGGCTCCCACGCCGATACCGAAAACGATTACGAAGTTTTGGTGTATTACCACCCGCCGGCGGGTATGGCGTACGATCGATTGGTGGGGTATACCAAAATCAATTCCATGGGCCAAAAAAGCCGCTAGTTCGCCCATTCAATCTTGAGCCCTTTTTAGAGCAATTCGTTGGCCAAATTGGCCAATTCGGAGCGCTCCCCCTTTTCGAGGGTGACGTGAGCAAAAATCGATTGCCCCTTGAGCTTATCTACCAGGTACGAAAGCCCGTTGGAATGCGCATCTAGGTAGGGGGTATCGATTTGGTTAATATCCCCCGTAAAAATAATTTTGGTTCCCTGACCAGCCCTGGAAATAATGGTTTTGACCTCGTGGGGGGTGAGATTTTGGGCCTCGTCCACGATAAAACAAATATTGGAAAAACTGCGCCCTCGGATATAGGCCAAAGGCACGATGCTAAGCTTTTCTTGCTGCTGCATTTCGGTGATGCGCTGGTATTCTTTGTCGTTTTCCGGAAATTGCTGTTGGATGAATTTAAGGTTATCGTATAGCGGTTCCATGTACGGGTGGAGTTTGGACTTAATATCCCCCGGCAAATAACCGATGTCCTTGTTGCTCAAGGGCACGATGGGCCTGGCCAAGTAAATCTGCTTAAAAAGTCGTCTGGACTCCAGCGCAGCGGCCAGGGCCAAAAGCGTTTTGCCGGTACCGGCCATACCCTGCAAGGTGACCAAACGAACCGATTCGTTAAGCAAGGCATGCAGCGCAAAGGCTTGTTCCGCATTGCGGGGTTTGATGCCGTAGGCTAATCGCTTATCGACACGAACCATTTCTTCACGGTAGGCATCGTAACAACCCATCACCGAGTCTTTTCCGTTCCGCAAAATAAAGTACTGATTGGCTTGGGGAACGGGCTGACCCATCTCTTTGATGGAGCAAAAACCGTCTTTGTACAAACGATCAATCCATGCCGAGTCCATCCCGGACCATACGGACTTGCCGGTGTAGACTTCGTCCAAATTCTTTATTTTCCCGAAGCGGTAATCCTCCGATTCCAGACCCATAGCCCTGGCCTTGATCCGGAGATTAACGTCCTTGGTCACCAAAACCACTGTTTGGTTGGGGTACTGTTCTTTGAGATGCAACGCGGTGTTAAGAATTCGATGATCCGCCTTGAATTGACCAAAAATCGTCTGGGCATCGATGGATGCATCTTCGCGCATTTCAACCCGCAAACGCCCTCCCGATTCCCCGGGCAGGGGAATCCAATCCTGCAGCCACTGCGATTGGGAAAGTTGATCCAGAAACCGAATGAATTCCCTGGCTTCAAAATTCAGGCTATCGTTACCTTTTTTGAATTGATCCAATTCTTCGAGCACTGTAATGGGCAGGGCGACATCGTGCTCATGAAAATTGTTGACCGAGTGATGATCATGCAGAAGGACCGAGGTGTCGAGAACAAAGATTTTTTTGGGCTTGGGCTTGGGTTTTGGCATAGCCCGAATTTACACCCCGGCGCGCTCTCTTCCCTATCTTTGGGCCTCTCTTTCACCATTTAACGATAAATTCATGCTACGCCCCCTTTCCCCCAACGACCCCTGCTTGGTTTCCGTCGCCCGTACCCCCAT
>JBJTSS010000188.1:0-1106 GCA_046079785.1 Bacteroidota bacterium | reverse complement strand
CTACGTTTTGTAGCTATTGCAAATACAACAGGTTCTAGCCCTATTGCTTGGGATATCAATACGGCGGGGAACTGCGAGTATGCCGATGAATTAGCCGATGTCATTCCCAACTGTACGTTTGTGAACGGTTCAGCCACCATTTCGTCGCCTGCCGCCATTACAACCCAACCCAGTGGCGTTACCAGCCTGACAGCGGGGGGTAATACCACCTTGACGGTAGTCGCCAGTGGTAATCCAACCTATCAATGGCAACAGTTAACGTCTGGTGGTTCTTGGACCAATCTCGCCAACGGTGGTTCTTTTGCTGGTGTGACAACGGCGACGTTGAGCATCACCAATGCATCCGCCTCTTTGAACGGTAACCAATACCGGGTCATCGTTACTGGTGGTTGTGGAGCTGTAGTGACGTCGAATGCCTTGACCTTGTCGGTAGCGGCTGCAAATGCTACCGGTTTAACGGTTGGTGGCGCCAACGGATGCCAAGGTGATACGGTTTCTGTTCCTGTTAGTGTATCGGGCCTTAATGGTGTTACGGCCCTCAGTTTGAAGATTAACCTACCGAGCGGTACGTCTTTCGTCGGTTTGTCCAATACGGTTGCCGGTTTGAGTACAGCCACCGCTGCGGTGAATGCCGGACAGTTAACCATTACTTGGAGTGGTGCGCCGTTCACCCAGGCCTCGGGTTCGTTGATGAATTTGCGTTTTGTATTAGGTGCTCAGGGTGGAACTTTGGCTTGGGATAATGCAACCACCATTACACCAAATGCAACCTTGAGCACAACCAACGGTACCCTCGGGGTGACCGCTTTGCCGGTTGTGATTACCCAACCCGTTGCCACCTTGACCGTTGCCGAATTTTTGGGGGCCACGATTTCCGCGGTGACCAACAACGCTACCAATTTCCGCTGGCAGAAACAAGATGTCGGTTCAACGGCCTGGAATGACCTTACCGATAACAACATCTATTCGGGTACGGGTTCCGCTGTTTTGACGATTTCTTCTGCTAACTTAACCCTCAACGGGGTTCGTTATCGCCTTCGCATGTCGGCAGGTTCCTGCCCTAACCAAGTTAATTCCGGGGTTTGTACCTTGACTGTGACCCCCAT
>JBJTSS010000187.1:0-2768 GCA_046079785.1 Bacteroidota bacterium | reverse complement strand
AAAAGAATATTACGCGTATCCAGCGCGATATACTTTTGGTCAGGATGTTTGCGCCCCCCTTGGGGTGGCACATTCACCACGGTGCCTTCCAGCATTTTGAGAAGGGCCTGCTGCACGCCCTCCCCCGAAACATCGCGGGTTATCGAAGGGTTGTCGCTTTTGCGAGAAATTTTATCAATCTCGTCCAAATAAACAATTCCCTTTTGGGCAGCCTCCACATTGTAATCTGCGGCTTGAAGAAGCCGGGTCAAAATACTTTCTACATCTTCGCCCACATAGCCAGCCTCGGTCAAGGCCGTGGCGTCGGCAATGCAAAATGGAAGTTCCAACATACGGGCCAGGGTACGGGCCAAAAGGGTTTTACCGGTCCCGGTTTCACCCACCAAAAGCATGTTGGACTTGTCTAACTCGAGCTCCGATGAAGCGGCAGCCACCTTTTGCAGACCAGAAATTTCACCAATGCGACGATAATGGTTGTATACCGCGACGGCCATAGCTTGCTTGGCCCGGTCTTGTCCCACCACGTACTGGTCCAAAAAAGCTTTAATGGTCCTGGGATTGAACTGTTCGGAACGCGGCTTACGTCGGTTCGACTTCCTGTTCTCTGTTTCCGTACCTGCGTCTGTTGGTACATCTTGCCGCTCGCGGAACATGCGGTACACGCCCGGAATGCACTGTTCACAAATTCGACCTTCGGTACCCACCACCATAAAGGCCGATTGAGAAACCGCTCGACTACAAAAGGAACAGGTCCAGGATTTGTTGGCAGGCATTAACGGGCTGCTTTGGGGTTCTTGACTAAAACATCGTCAATCATGCCATACTCTTTGGCCTCGGTTGCACTCATCCAATAATCCCTGTCCGAGTCTTTGGAGATTTTGTCAAAGGGCTGACCGCTATGGTCGGCCAGGATTTGATAAAGTTCATCCCGCACTTTGAGGGTTTCTTTGAGGGCAATTTCCATTTCCGTAACCTGCCCCTGCATGCCGCTCATGGGCTGGTGAATCATAACACGGGCATGCTTGAGGGCTGTCCTCTTGCCGGGAGCCCCCGCACACAACAAGACCGCCGCCATGGAGGCCGCCATCCCGGTACAAATGGTGGCCACATCCGCAGAAATAAACTGCATGGTATCGTAAATTCCCAAACCGGCATACACCGAACCTCCGGGGCTGTTGATGTAAATCTGAATATCGCGAGACGAATCCACCGAATCCAGAAACAAAAGCTGGGCTTGGATGATGTTCGCTACTTCGTTGGAAACCCCAACACCCATAAAAATAATACGGTCCATCATCAAACGAGAGAACACATCCATGGAAGCGATATTCATGGGGCGTTCCTCGATGATGTACGGCGTAAATCCTTGGAGTTGACGATGCAAACCACCTTCGACCGCCTTGGAATGCATTCCAAGATGTTTGGTGGCAAAAGACTCAAATTCGTTGGTAAAATTCATGGGGTATTAATTAAGGGAGGCTTATCCTAGGCGTTTGGACCAAAAACTTCGTCCAATTGGACCTTAAGGGTGTTGTAATCGGTTTCTTTGGTTTCTACCTGTATCTGCGAGCGCAGAATGTCTTCGGCGTTGCGATACTTGAGCGAATAGTAAATCGAAGACTCGTTTTGCTCCTTGGCCAAATACTCTTCGGCATAACGACGCAAAGGGATTTGTTCCGGTGAAATACCATAGGAGGAAAATTGCTGAAACAAACGTGCTTCGGCCTCTTGCAACATCGCTTCTCGTTCGATTCGGACCTCGTGCTGCTTGAGGAGAACATCGATGATCAAATCCTTTTTGAGCTGGCGAGCAAAGGCCTCGTACTGCGCAGGGTCCTGATGATCGTGGCCATGGTCATGATGATGGTCTTGGTGGTCGTGATCGTGGTGGTCGTGATCGTGATCGTGACTGGAACCTTCCTTGCCTTCGTTGCTACGAATCAAGCGACGCAAAAAAGCATCGGGCAATTCCATGGGATGTTCGCCAAAAAAAGACTCCATCAGACGGTACCGGAGCAGCTGCTCCGCTTCCTCATCCCAACGGGCTTGGATAAGATCCGCCGTTCGTTTCATAAACTCTTCCTCGTTCATGGTTTCGCCAAAAACTTTGGTAAAAAACGCTTCGTTCATCTCGGCCTTGCCTTCCCTGAAGACATTGGAAACCTCGAAGCTCCAAACAGAGCTGGACTCAGGCGCTTCGCTTTCCTCCACCTTGAAGGCTTTCGCTGCCGCTGCCCTATCCTCACCAAACAAGTCCGCGACGGTCAAGGACCCGGTATAGCCCTTGCCCTGACCCAAAAAAGATTCGCGAAGCGTTGCCGATGCCATTTCGTCCAGACCCACCAAAACCACCACTTTTCGTGCCTTATCCCCATCCCCCTGAACCGACTCAGGGCTCAACCTCAAGAAAAGCCGATCGCCTGCCTCCGCCGTTTCGGGGTAAGCCCCCTCAAAAAAGCGGGTTCTCCATTGATCAATGGTGTCATTCAATTCTTGAGGACCCGGTACGGGTTGCAACTTAGGAAAAGAACGACCTTCCATCGTCTGTATTTGAACTTGGGGGCGAAGGCCCAAATCGTATCGAAAAACAAAGGTCTTACCAAAATCCAACCCATCCGTAAAAGGATTATGCCCACTGACCGGCAGGGGTTGTCCAAAAAAGTCCAAACCCTCGGCCTTGGCATAGTCCATCAGTTGGTCATTGACCAAACGACTTAATTCTTCCTGGAGCACCGATATCCCGTAATTCTTGAGCACGAGGCCTGCGG
>JBJTSS010000186.1:0-1274 GCA_046079785.1 Bacteroidota bacterium | reverse complement strand
TTTTTTTGGGCAACCAGGTCTATTTCGTAGGGATGCGATCGCCAGTTTTTGACCCGTATGCTCCAACCATGGCGTATTAGGTAGGCTTCGGCCAAGGTTTCCCCCCTGGTCCCCAGGTCCTTATTTTTGTGCTGACCTTTGAAACTCCCCATACCCCTAGCAAGATGAGCTTAAGCCTGCCTCGAATCAATCCCACCGAAACAAATGCGTGGAAACAACTCATACACCAAGCCCAGGTCCTCCAAGGACAACGTATCCAGGACTTGTTTGAAGGCGATGTTGATCGTGCCAAGCGAATGAGCGCTGACGGTGGGGGGTGGTTTCTGGATTATTCCAAGAACGCGATCGATGCCACCACCCTGGATATCCTGTTTCAACTTTTGGAGGAATGTGGGTGGAAACAAGCCATGGAGGCAACCCGAACCGGAGTTCATATTAACGAAACGGAAGACCGTGCTGTCTTGCATACTCTGCTCCGCGATCCGAACAATCCGTTGGAATTGGAGAACGGTCAACGCCCAGGTGCCTTGGTCCAAGAAGTCTTGGATCGGATGGAGTCGTTTGTGAACGGTATCCGAGGCGGGAATATGCGGGGTTGTACTGGCAAGGCCTTCACGGATGTGGTGAACCTGGGTATCGGTGGTTCTGATCTGGGACCGTTGATGGCTTGCGAAGCATTGGCCCCTTACGCCGGTCCCTTGAAGGTTCATTTTGTGTCCAACGTGGACGGCGCCCATTGTCAACGGACCTTGAACGGGTTAAATCCCGAAACCACGCTTTTTTTGGTGGCCTCCAAGACCTTCACCACCCAGGAGACCATGGCCAATGCCCAAAGTGCCCGGAACTGGTTTACCCAGGCCCTGGGCGTTCAAGCGGAGGTCGGTTTGCATTTTGTGGCCTTGTCCACCAACCTCGCCAAGGTCAAGGAATTTGGGATTGCCGAGGAACGAATGTTTCCGTTTTGGGATTGGGTCGGCGGGCGTTATTCGGTTTGGTCGGCCATTGGGATGTCGCTCGCGCTGTCCATTGGATTCAAACGATTTCGCGAATTTTTGGAAGGGGGTCGGCAAATGGACCAGCACTTTTGGGAAAGCGAGCCTGCGCATAACCTTCCGGTGATTTTGGCGATGGTGGGGGTGTGGAACCGTAATTTTTTGGGTTACGATTCCTTGGCGGTTCTTCCTTACGACCAATGCCTCTCGCGGTTTCCCGCTTACTTGCAACAAGCCGATATGGAGAGCAATGGAAAATCCGTAGATCGCAACGGACTCCCA
>JBJTSS010000185.1:0-1312 GCA_046079785.1 Bacteroidota bacterium | reverse complement strand
AGGCAAAGTGATTTGTTACAAGCGGCGGCCCGCACTGGTTGTTGGGTGAATATCAAAAAAGGGCAGTTCATGTCGCCGGCTTCCATGAATTTTGCTGCCGACAAGGTGCGATTGGAAGGTAATTCACGGATTTGGTTAACGGAACGCGGTTCCCAATTCGGTTATCACGATTTGGTGGTGGATTTTCGTTCGGTTCCCATCATGCAATCCTTGGGGTATCCGGTGGTTGTGGATATCACCCATGCCCTGCAACGCCCCAACCAGGAGAGCGGCGTAACAGCGGGTACCCCGGAATTTATCGAAACTTTGGGTCGGGCAGCGGTAGCGACCGGTGCCAACGGAATCTTTTTGGAAACCCATCCTCAACCTTCAAAGGCCAAATCGGATGGAGCCAATATGCTGGCTCTGCACAAATTAGAACCTCTGTTGGATCGTTTGTCGGCCTTGGCGCGTTTGGTTCACGGTTGGTCCTAAGGCAGCACCAGAATTTGGGTTCGACGATTCAAAGCCCTGGATTCGGGGGTATCATCGCTGGACCAGGGTTGGGTTGACCCGTAACCTTGGGCGGTGATTCGCTCAGGACGGCAGCCCTGAGCAATGAGCCAAAGACGAATATTTTCGGCCCTACGCTTGGACAAATCCAAATTGTGTTGCAGGGAACCGCTGGCATCGGTATGTCCTTGAATTTCAATCCGAATTTCGGGGTTGCGGCTTAACCATTGATTTAGGATCTGCAAAGCAGGTTCCGATTCACGCAGGGGTTGGTCTTGGTCTACCCCAAAGTACACATGCTGAAGAACCCAGGTTTCGGACTGTTGAGGCAGGGGTCTAGCGAAGGTATCGGGAGGGCTCAAACGAGGTTTGGATGCCGTATCCAATTCGACCCTCATCAAACGAATGCCTTCGGGAATTTCGCGGCTAAACCAGGCCCAACGGCCGTCCGGTTCCAGGGACATCCCCATATCATCCCGGTAGGAATTGAGGGGTGGTCCCAAATTACTGGGGGGCAACCATCGACTGGAACCGCTGGCGGAATACTGGCGTTGGCTCCGGTACAAATCCAAATTGCCCATGCCGGCATGGCCCGAAGAGGCAAAATACAAGTCCATCCCGTTGGGGTGCAGGTAAGGGCTGTTTTCGCTGTACGGCGTATTGATGCTGCTGTCCAAAGGCTCCGGTTCAGACCAAGCAAGTCGGTCAGGGTCCATGGCCGACCAGTTCCACCAAGGTATTTGGAGGGGGGTTCCGTTGCTATCGGTGGGCCAGCCCGAAGAATCCAATCGGGCTGTGCTAAACCACAAATCACTTCCGC
>JBJTSS010000184.1:0-4457 GCA_046079785.1 Bacteroidota bacterium | reverse complement strand
AATCCACTCAAGGGCTCCAAACCCGATCGGGCCTCCAAATGCCAACGGGTTTGGGAGGTACGATGGGACCACTCCACCGCAGGGAGCAACTGGTGTAGCCGGGTTCCCCACCGCAAGGAAGCCTTCCATTGGGTGTAGCGGTTGGCGGTATCCCGGGATTCCCAACGGTACGTCCCGGACACCACCCATCCTTCCAAGGGGTTATAAAGGTCCAACGCCGACCACCGCGGTGTCCATAGTCCACTCCAATCGGAATTCTTCCAGGGTTGGCCGGCGAGATCTTTGCCCTCTTGCTTTTGGTGGCCCACCAACACCCTTTTGGTCCAACGCAACCAAACCGAACGCGTGGAATCCGCCTTGGCCTTGGCCTCTTCCTTGGACTTCAAACTATCGGAAAGGGTATAACCCTGGATTTCGGCGCTGTCCAATCGAATGGTGCGGAGGGTTTCCCACAACGAATCCGGGGCCGAATCGGCAGCACTATCCACATCAAAACGGTATTCGGAATCCATGGCCTGATCGGGAGACGCCATGGCCTGATCGGGAGACGCGGTGGTGGTATCCAACGGGATTTCTGACGCGCGCTTGGGCTGGCGATTCAAAGAACGCTTGGCCTGCCGTGTTGGCGTTGGTGTTGACTTGGCCAACACAGGCTTGGTTGCATTGTTCGTTGTTAGGGATTGATTCGGCGGAGCCAATACCTCGTCAAAGCGGCGTATTGAACTAACGTAACGAATCCGGGCCGACGCCCCCAAAAAAGCCAATTCCATTTGGAGATCCTCCATGGTTTGCATCGAAAACCCCTGAACTCTTCGAAACTGTTTGCCGATACGGAAGGAATCCCCTGCCGGGTTCTTGACCCTTAGTTCAACCCGGTCCAGGCTCCAATCCTGGCTTCGCAAAACCAAGGTTCCTTGGTAACGATTCACTTGCTGACCACGGGGCCTCACGGCAATTCGATGCAAACGTTCCCCGTCTTCCTCTTCGGACCCTAGGTATTCAAATCGATAATGCGCAAAGGATTTGGGTGAAAGCGGAGATACCCAATCCCGACTCTGGGCTTCGTACAAATTAATATTGGAGTAATTGAGATTCGCCTCCATACTTGAAGGAAGATTGGATCGACGGGATAAAACTTTTTCTTCAAACTTTTTGGGGCGGCTGTATTTGATTCGGCTGGCTGATTCCATAACATAGGTTACCCCCATTTTGAGCCCTTGTTGCTCCATTTGCTTGCGCAGAATCCAGGGAACCTCGGTGATTTTGAACTGACCCTTGACGTAGGTCTCGGCAGTATAACGCCACGGTCCAGCTGCATGCCTTGGTGCTGCGGCGATGGCTTTGCGCATCATGCGGTAAGCCGGGTCCTCTTGGCCCGCTTGAACGGTGATTTCTTGGAGGGCCACCACCCGAGGCTCCAACACAATTTCCGGTCCCTCCACCACGGGTCCGGTCCCAACGGCCAAATCCCAGGTCAAGCGGCGTGGACGGTAACCCAAGTGGGCAACCTGCACCGTAAACGAGCCGGGGGAAAGAAAAACTTCGAACCTACCGTTCTCGTTGCTTAGTCCCGTGATTTGCCCTGGCTCAAAAACCAGGGTAGCATAGGCCACATCGCGACCCTGTAAGTCCTTGACCCGCCCTTTGACCCGTACCGCGCCCGCCGGTTGAGCCAAGGCCTGCAAACCAAGAGCAAGCGAGAGCAAGACGACCGAGAACAAGACGACCGAGTACAGAACGGGGCCAAAAAAAAGCCTGCACCGAAGCGATGCAGGCCTGGTGCCGAAGGCCGGACTCGAACCGGCATGTCTTGCGACACACGCCCCTGAAACGTGCGTGTCTACCAATTTCACCACTTCGGCAGTTTCATAGAAATCCTTGGGCCATGCCTGCCGAATGCAGGCTTGCATGGCGTCTTGGCAGGGCAACAAAGATACGTCCACCGCCTTGGAAATCGTTTTGATGGGAATTTGACTCGGGATAAGGCCCTCACCCACCCCTATCTTTGGCGCCCTGATGATGACCCAAGGCCTGCCCCGCATTTTGCATACGTCCAAGGGCTTTCCCGTCCTGTGGGTGCATGAGCCCAACCATAGCCTTAGCCATATGGCGCTCCTGAGTGACTGCGGTAGCCGGGATGATGGTCCTGTTGGATCCGGGTCAACCCATTGCCTGGAACATTTACTTTTTAAGGGAACCGCCGACCGACGTCCTCTGCAAGTCCTTACCGAACTCGAAAACAAAGGCGGGGACATCAATGCGTTCACCACCAAAGAACGTCTGGTCCTGCATGCTTCGTGTCCGGCACCCCACAGCCGCTCTGCGGTGGATTTGGTCGCGGATATGTGGTGGAATTCCCGTTGGAGCGACCAAGAGTTTGCCAAGGAACAAAAGGTAATCCGCGAAGAAATCGGGATGTACAGCGATAATCCCGACGAAAGCTTGCTGGAAGCCTTTGAACAGGCCGTGTTTGGTCAACATCCTTTGGCCCATCCCATCCTAGGTTACGAAAAAGACTTATCGGCCCTGAGCAGCACCACGGTTGCCCACCATTACCGTTCGGTGATGGGGAGCAAACCTTCGGTCTTTGTTTACCACGGGCCCCTGGAAGCCCAGGAGGTTTTGAAAGCGCTGGAGGCCCGAATGCCCCGAAGTTCCAGGCGTATTCCGCCATCAAGTAGAGAACGCAAACCGCCCGCGGCTCTCCAGGGACAAAAGCATCAGGAAGAAATTCGGGATTTTCATCAGGCCTACGGGATCATGGGCGGTCGAGCTCCCTCGGTGAGGCACGATTTGCGTTGGGCTTTGGCCTTGTGGATGAATTGGTTGGGTGGAGATCATATGAGTGCCCGCCTTAGCATGGAGCTCCGCGAAAAGGCGGCCTTGGTTTACGATATCGACGCTCATTATTCGCCGTACTCTGATACCGGCATGTGGAGCATTCAGTATTCCTGCGATGCGGGTCAGGCTGACCGCGTGAACCGCAAAATTGATCGTATTCTTCAAAGCCCCAGGCTCCGTTGCCCGGGCCGTAATGAATTCAAAATCGCCAAAGAACAATTGATTGGCCGTTTGCTTTTGGCCGAAGAAAATCGCCTCCAAAATCTCCTGGGTTGGGGTCAAGCCTACTTGGACGGGAACGGCCTTTTGACCCAACAAGAAATCGTGGATCGAATTCACCTCATCCCTTTGAGTCAAATCCAATCCGTTGCCGAACAAATCCTGGACCGCCAAGGTTGGCGTCGCCTGCTTTGGCGCAGCGAGACGGCCTAATACCTCGTTTATGAATTTTTTGCCCCCAACCCTGGATGCCTATATCGAAGCACACAGCCATGGCCCCTCGGCCCTCTTGGCTGATTTGGAACGGCAAACGCATTTGCGTTGCTTGATGCCCCAAATGTGTTCGGGTTATCTTCAGGGTCGGGTTTTGGCGATGATAAGCCGAATGATTGCACCCCAACGCATTTTGGAAATTGGGACGTTTACCGGTTACTCCGCGCTTTGTTTGGCCGAAGGTCTTTCAGAAGGTGGTGTTTTGCACAGCGTCGACCTTAACCCCGAAGTCATGGATATGGCCAGGGATTATATCCAACGTTCGGCCTACCATGACCAAATTCAACTGCATACGGGTTCCGGCTTAGATATCCTGGAGAATGTGCAGGAATCCTGGGACTTGGTCTTTGTGGATGCGGACAAAGAAAATTACCCGAATTACCTAAAAGCTTTGACCGAAATCCTAAAGCCTGGGGCTTATATCCTGGCCGATAATGTGTTATGGAGCGGAAAGGTGGCAGAAACCGGGTCACACCAAGATGCAGAAACCGAAGCACTCCGGGAATACAACCGCTTAGCGCTTGCTCACCCACGATTGGAGACGGTCATCCTGCCTATCCGGGATGGGTTATCCTTGGCTAGACTTCGCTAACCAAGAATACATGGCTTTAGGAAGGGGGGCTTAGAAACGCCAGCCTACACGAATGGATGGTAGAGCACCAAAATTGGAGCTCACGTTCCGGCTGCTGGGTTCCAAAATTCCTGAATCGCTGCTGCTCAGGCTAGAAAAAGAATATTCCGTAGGACGGTTGTTGCGAACGGTCATTCCCCAGTTGAGTTCCATGCCGAGGTAGAGGTTTTCGACCAAGTAAAAATCAACACCGGCTACCGCACCAAAGTTGAAAGAAAGGAAGGGAGCGGTGATGTTGGCTTTGGTTTGAAATTCATAGTAACCACCGAGGCTGTCAATATTGTAATCTTTCCAGTCTTCGCGGTTTCGGCCTGCGTTCAGGCCCACGACTGCACCAAAGTAGGGAGAGAGTCTTTTGGTTCCGGATGGATGGTATTCAAAGCCGGTTTGCAAACCCCATTGGCGATCGCTGACGGTCCGGGTTCCTTCGTTTCCGGTGAAATTAGGGTTTTGATAAACGCGCTCCACATCGGTGTTGGTGGCGGCCTCGATG
>JBJTSS010000183.1:0-4181 GCA_046079785.1 Bacteroidota bacterium | reverse complement strand
TGCAAAAGACAAGCATAGGAATAGGCGTATGCTGTGGAATACCATTCCGGGTTGGTCAAAAAAGGCTCCAAAACCCGAAGACAGGATTCCCATTCTTGTTTTTGGAAATGCTGAACCCCGATCTGAATTTCTGCCGGCTGTAGGCTCTGGGCCGCTGCATTGACCCAAAGTCCTAAGACCAACGCGCAAGCAATGGCTATGAATTTCATCCTTGCAATGATAAAACAAGGGGGCGCATGCGGGATGATGTAATTTCGTGTCTTTATGGCCAAAATCAAACGCAATTTTCGCTGCCAAGCTTGTGGGGTACATACCCCCCAATGGACCGGGCAATGCCCGTCTTGCCAAGAATGGAACACCTTGGTCGAAAGTCTGGAGGCCGCTAGCCCCAGCCTCAAACCGGATCGGCGCAAGGCTTCGGGGGATCTGGTCCATGGTCAAGGGGTGGTTCAAGCCATCGACCAAATAGTTTTGGAGGAACAATGGCGCATACCGGTGCCCGATGGCGAACTGCACCGGGTTTTGGGGGGAGGTCTGGTTCCTGGGGGGCTTTGCCTTTTGGGCGGCGAACCGGGTATTGGCAAATCCACCCTTTTGCTCCAGTTGGCCCTCCGCCTTACCAACTTGACAACCCTTTACGTATCGGGGGAAGAAAGCCGACAACAAATTCGCTTGAGGGCGGAACGATTGGGTTCCCTGCATCCCCGTTGCCTGTTGTTATGCGAAACGGAAACGACGGCTATTTTTCGGGCCATCGAAGAAACCCAGCCCCAACTTATCCTGGTGGACTCGGTCCAAACTTTGTTCCAACAGGAATTGGACTCCGCGCCGGGAACGGTGGCCCAGATTCGGCATGTGGCCGGTGAATTCATGCAATACGCCAAAACGCACCAAGTTCCGGTGATCTTGGTGGGTCATGTCACCAAAGACGGAAACCTCGCCGGTCCCAAAGTCCTGGAGCATCTAGTGGATACCGTCCTGCAATTTGAGGGAGACCGCCATCAAGCGTACCGACTTTTGCGTAGCCTCAAAAACCGCTTTGGTGCAACCCATGAATTGGGAATTTACCAAATGGAGCAGGACGGGCTCAAAGAAGTTCTGAACCCGTCGGATCTGCTCATGAGCAGGCATTGGCAAAACCGTTCAGGTATCGCCATTGGCAATACCCGCGAAGGCAACCGCTCCCTCATGGTGGAGGTGCAGGCCCTGGTCTCGCCCTCCAATTTTGGCCAATCGCAGCGCAACAGCACGGGTTTTGAGCACAAACGATTGCAAATGTTGATCGCCGTGCTCCAGAAACGTTGCCGACTTCCGCTAGCTCAACACGATATTTTTTTGAACCTGGCCGGAGGATTGGAGACCTCCGATCCCGCCTTGGATTTTGCCGTCTGCGCCGCACTGGTTTCATCCCTTTTGGACCTGCCCCTGTCCAACCGTTGCGCCTTCATCGCCGAAATTGGCTTGGGAGGAGAACTAAGGCCGGTATCGGGCATGGATGCCCGATTGGCCGAAGCCCGCAAATTAGGCTTTGACAAAGTGGTCATTTCTTCGCACCAGGGTTTGGAGGCCGGCGTTGTCCCCGGTGGCCGCAAATCCAAAGGCCTGCGCATATTGCCCATGGACTTCATCAGCGACTGGACGCAGACGCTCCGCGATCACAGCCAGGATACCAGCCCCTCCAGCCATGTTTAAATCCATGGATGGACGCCAGGAGCGGGCGGTTTTGGTGGGGGTCATTACCCCGCAACAGCCCGAAAACCAAACCACCGAGTACCTGGACGAATTGGAATTTTTGAGTGAAACAGCGGGTGCCAAAATTGGTGCCAGGTTTACCCAACGCTTGGCTCATCCGGACCCCCGAACCTATGTGGGCAGCGGTAAACTTCTAGAGATGGTGGACTACGCCAACCAGGAGGGGTTAGACCTGGTTGTTTTCGATGATGAACTTAGCGCCGCCCAACTCCGTAACATCGAAAAAGCATTTAACCCAGATCCCCTGGAGGCTTCCATCAAGGTCCTGGATCGCAGCACGTTGATTCTGGACATTTTTGCCGGGAGAGCCCGCAGCGCCCAGAGCCGACTTCAGGTTGAACTGGCGCAACACGAATACCTTTTGCCGCGTTTGACCCGCATGTGGACCCACCTTTCCAAACAAAAAGGGGGAATCGGCATGAAAGGCCCCGGCGAAAAGGAAATTGAAACCGACCGCCGCATTATTCGTAACCGCATCAGCTTGTTAAAAACCAAGCTTCAAGAAATTGATCGTCAGAACCAAACCCAGCGCAAAAACCGCCAAAGCCAATACCGAGTCGCCCTGGTTGGGTATACCAATGTTGGCAAATCCAGCCTTTTGAATCGTCTCACCAAGAGCGAGGTTTTTGCCGAAAATAAATTGTTTGCGACCTTGGACACCACCGTCCGTAAATGGGTCTTGGACAGCCAGCCTTTGTTGTTATCCGATACGGTAGGATTTATTCGCAAACTACCCCATCACTTGGTGGAATCCTTCAAAAGCACCTTGGATGAAGCGCGCGAAGCAGATTTGTTGCTCCATGTTATCGATGCCTCCCATCCCGGTTTTGAGTCTCAAATTCAGGTCGTTGACCAAACCTTGGTGGACTTGGGAATCACCGGGACACCGGTGGTGCGGGTTTATAACAAAACCGATGCCCTCCACCTGGATAATGAAGAAAGAAATTCCTTTGAACGCAGCCATCGTGCACGTTACCCTGCTTCGGTTTTTGTTTCAGTCAAAACCGGAGAGGGCCTGGATGAACTGCGTGCCATGGTTCGAGAACAAGCCCATGAACTATTTTCTTGATGCGGTACCCAGCCCATATTCCGTCGGATGATCTGGTGAAAGACCTCAAGGCTGGGGAGGCCGTGGTTCTGGGACTCATGTCCGGGTCATCGTTGGATGGCGTTGACTTGTGTTTGGCGCGTTTTGGCTACGGTCCTCAACGGCCCTGGACCTACCGAATACTATCCGCACGGACCTTGCCTTATCCCGCAGAATTGCAGGAGCGTCTTCGTCATTCGCCCCAAGGAACGCGCTCGGAATTGTCCCAATTGGACGTGGAGTTGGGCCAGTGGTGGGGTCATGAAATCGTTGCTTTCCTGGAATCGTACCGCCAATCGGGTGGAGAAGAGGTCCCCATCCTCCTGGCCAGCCACGGACATACCGTGGACCATCGCCCGGAACGAGGTTACACGTACCAAATTGGCCATCCGGCCTGGCTGCATGCCCTCACTGGATTACCCGTTATCCATGATTTTCGAAGTGCTGATGTGGCGTTGGGCGGGCAGGGCGCTCCTTTGGTACCCATGGGCGATGCCTTGTTGTTTGGTCATTACCAGGCCTGCCTAAATCTAGGGGGGATTGCCAATGTTTCGTGGGAAAATAACGGCGTCCGAAAAGCCTGTGATTTGACCTTCTGCAATACGGCCCTCAATCGTTTTGCTCAGCGAGCCGGAATGGCGATGGATCGGGATGGGATCCTGTCTGAAAACGGGCGTTTGCTTCCTGATGTCCTTCAGGTTTGGGATGCCGCCCCATGGTATCGTGAAACCGGGGCAAGAAGCCTGGATACGGCTACGTTTGAGCAACAATTTGAACCCATCACCTTGACGCAATCCTACGACCCAGGTGATTTGTGTTATACATGGTGTGAGCACAGCGCCCGCGTTTTGGCCAAGGCTTTGGACGCTTGTTCAGACCCTTCGGATTTGCGCAAAAATGGCCAAGTCCTTCTCAGTGGCGGTGGGGTAGCCCACCCGGTTTTGTTGCGCTGCCTGTCCCAAAAAACCAAGTGGTCGCCGGTGGTCGCCGAAGCTGAGTTAAGGGACTTCAAAGAGGCGTTGATTTTTGGGCTTTTGGGTCTTTTGCATGCCTTGGACAGGCCCAATGTTTTGGGCTCAGGCACCGGAGCCCCCTACCACCACCGGTCTGGCTCAAGAATTGGGTAATTTCGGCCCATGCAAAACGAAAATTCCCCTTCAAGTCCCGCAGAGCAACCCATTTGGGTGGTAACCGGCGCCACCGGCCTCGTTGGGGAAACCCTTTTGACCGCATTGTGGGAAAGTCAGCAAGCCCAAAGTGACCAAAATCAGCCCAGGCTTCGGGCGTCCTACCGTTCCGCAACCCGCATAGGCTGCCAAGGGGTTTTACCTCACCAACTGAG
>JBJTSS010000182.1:0-11058 GCA_046079785.1 Bacteroidota bacterium | reverse complement strand
CAATCCCCGCAACATGTTGTTTGGAGGATTTGAACTAGAAGGGCAGAGTTACCGCATTTGGAGAGGTTCCATGCTGGACTCCTATGCCATTCAAGGGGAAGATCTGGAAATTCGACGTGGGGAAATTCGTTTGCGTGCCATGTACGAGTTCTCCCTCAAGGATTTTGTTTGGCTATCGGTGCAGGCCGGTTATCGGATCAACTACCGGTACGAGGTGGATCGTTTGGTTGACGGTCAAGAAATTTACCGAGCCTTTGGTCTCTTAAGCGATGCGCCTTATGTGATGGAAAATCGTCTGGGCAATCCCTTGTACTTCCAAATCAGCCTCAACTTGGTTAGTCCCTAAACGGAGCATAAGATTGTTGCAGCCAGGAGTCCGATCAAATTCCAAACCTTATTTGCCGATACAAAATTTGGAAAAGATGGCCCCCAGCAAATCATCGGCCACGATATCCCCGGTAAGTTCTGCCAAGGACCGTAACACCGCCCTCATTTCTTCGGCTAAGAGTTCGGTGCCGAGGTTTTCTACCAGGCCCACTTGAATTCGACCCAGGGTTGAGGCGGCCTCGTCCAATGCTTGCCGTTGGCGGGCATTGACCGCTACAAAATCCCCGGACAAGCCGTTTAATGTGACCGTTGAACGCATGCGCTGCTTCAAAGCATCAAGTCCAACGCCGGTTCGGGTTGAAATGGCCAAAAGTTCAGGAAATTGCTGACGCCAAAGGGATTCGTTCGTTGAGGAGGTTTCGAGGTCCATTTTGTTGAGAACAACCAAAACTTTGCTTTGCTGACCCGCCAAATTTAGGAGGTCCAACCATGCCTGATCGGGCTCTTCGTCCACTCCGGCGACCATCAAAACCAGGCCAGCTTGGGCAAGTTTGAGGCGGGTTCGTTCGACCCCCATTTGCTCAACAGCATCCAAAGATTCCCGCAGTCCGGCGGTATCCATAAGACGAAACACGACCCCTTCCAAAATACAGGGTTCTTCGACCGTATCCCGGGTTGTTCCAGGCTGGTCGGAGACCAAGGCCCTTTCTTCTTGGAGCAAGGCGTTAAGCAAAGAGGACTTCCCGGCGTTGGGTCGGCCTGCCAATACCGTGGGCACCCCCTTGCGGATGACCTCGCCTGCCGCAAAAGAATCCCGTAACACAAGAACCTGATGCCTGACGGATAACACCAAACGATTTAAGGCCTGACGATCGGCGAATTCGACATCTTCCTGCGAAAAATCGAGTTCCAATTCCAGAAGGGCCGCAAACTCGGTCATTCGATCCCTTAAATCGCTGATTTTGCGGGCAAATCCTCCCTCCAATTGATTCATGGCCAAACGATGCGCCATGGGGTTTTCGGCCGCTATCAAATCGGCAACCGCTTCAGCCCGACTAAGATCCATCTTACCGTTGGCAAAAGCACGCCAAGTGAACTCACCGGGGCCTGCCATCCGCACCCCGGGCCAAGTGCAGCACAAATCCAAAAAACGTTGCACAACATAAGGTGATGCATGCAGTCCAAATTCAGCCGAATCTTCTCCGGTATACGATGCAGGCCCAGGAAACCAGGTCACCAAGGCCCTATCCAAAAGTTGATCCCCATCCCATACCCCAAGCAGCCTGGCTTGCCGTGGGGGTGGTGGAGGTAGCGGAGATATGGGGGGTAAATGCGTCGTAATAAATCCCTGAGGGTCCTGTTCATATCCCCTTGGAGCAAGCGCCCGTGTTAGACCGTGCAGGACGGTTAGGGCAGCAGGGCCGGAAATCCGTACCAGGGTCACCGCCCCTTGACCGGCCGGTTGCAATGGAGCCACAACGGTGTCTTGGCGTTTAAAAAAATCAAGGACGCTGGAATTCAAGGTCAATTAAGCATTTGAAATTTGGATAACATGGTCTCAACGAAGGTTTTAAGCCATTAATTTGGTACTCACGTTGGTTAATGATGGATAAGCTCGACAAAATACGCGCTTGGGCCAAAGATTTGGATGAACCCATCCTTTGCTTTGTTCACGGAACGGATGCCGAAGTCATCAAATTGGCCAAAGCCGTACTCGAAGAAAAACTGGCCGATGTTTTGTTGCTGGGGGATGAATTGGAGGTTTACGATCAGTGCAGGGTGTACCGTTTGCCGGAAAGTCGACTCTACGGGGTTATCAATCCGCAAAATCCCCCGGACCTTGAAAATTTGGTCGACGAATACATGCAAGACTCCGGGGAACAGGATCGCAAAAAAGCCATGCGTTGGGTGAAGAATCCCGAGCATTTGGCCCACCTGTTGTGGCTCCGAGGGGAAGTGGACTGGGTTATCCCCCAAACCGATCCGTTTCCGAATCCCCCGGAGACTGCTTGAGTTGGTTCAAAACCTCCATAGGCGAGACCCCTCTGCGGGTGGCTTCTTCGCCCAAGCCAAATAGCGCAAAATCCAAAAGAGCCGGGTCCTTGGGATGAATCCGACGCGCCGCTTCGGCCAAAAGCAAAACTTCCTTCCAACCCGTACCATGACCAGCAGGAAGCAGACCCAGAGCACGGGCGGTTCGTGCGCTATGCACATCCAGCGGTAACAACAATTGATCCGGGCTCCACAGCGACCACATGCCCAGGTCCACCCCGGCCTGGTCCTTGCGAAGCATCCATCGCAAGAACATAACCATGCGTTTGCAGGCCGAACCCTGCCAAGGCGATGCAAAATGTTTGCGCAAACGATCCCCTTTGGGCAGACCATCCCGCATGAGCATTGCATAGCGATCCAACCCATCGGCCACGGTATCTCCTCGGAACATCCCTTCCAGGCTTCCGTAGGATTGCAAATAATCGGACCAAACCCCCATCATCCACAGTGCATCGGTATCCCGCAAGGTCCGATGCACGAACCCCGTCATGCTTGACCAAGACCTCCGTGATGGATGGCGAAGAAAAGCGGCCGGTTGGTGATCCATGCGGGCTAGCCAATCCGACGCTTTGGACAAAATGGTTTCCCGCCGACCCCAAGACAAATGAGCCGCCAACAAAGCAGCGACCTCAACATCCACAGGGTCCCGGCCAACCAATCGCCGGGGTATCGAAACCGGATCTTTGGCCACAAAAGCCGGGGAATTGTAATGATGTGCAGCCAACAACAAGGCCTGGGACTGGCCAAGGAGCCTGCCGGATCGCGATGGCATGGTTAGGCTTAGACCAAATCTAGCGCAGCCTCCAAGTCCTTTAACAAATCTTGAACGCCCTCAACACCCACACTAAGCCGGAGCAAGGTATCCGTAACACCGGAGGCAAGGCGTTGTTCCCGTGGAATACTGGCATGGGTCATGCTCGCCGGATGTCCAATTAACGATTCAACCCCTCCCAGGGATTCAGCCAAGGCAAATAAGCGCGTTGAGGAAGCCACCTTCATGGCATCTTCCAAACGACCGGAGGCCAAATCAAAGGACAACATACCCCCAAAATCTTTCATTTGGGCGGCCGCCACCGCGTGGCCAGGATGGCTAGGCAAGCCAGGCCAAAAAACACGGGCAACTTTGGGATGATTGACCAAAAACTGGGCCACCGCTCGTCCATTTTCACAATGCGCGCGCATTCGCAAATGCAGGGTCTTGATCCCCCTCAAAGCCAGGTAGCAATCCATAGGACCAGGATTAGCCCCCGAACAATTGAGGATAAAAGCCAGCTCCTCGTAAAGATCCTTTTGGTTCGTGGCCAAAAACCCCATCACCAGGTCGCTGTGTCCCCCCAAATATTTGGTGGCCGAATGCATCACCAAATGAGCCCCCAGGTCCAAAGGATTTTGGAGATACGGCGAAGCGAAGGTGTTATCAACGGCCAATAGAACCCCTGATTCGTTCGCAAGGGCCGCCAAAGCACGGATATCTGCCACCTTCATCAAGGGGTTGGTGGGGGTTTCGGCCCAAATCAAACGAGTTTGGGGGGTGATGGCCTTGCGTACCGACCCCAAATCGCTTTGGTCAACCCAGCGAAAACGCAAACCCATGGGCTCGTACTGCCGGGTGAATAATCGGTAAGACCCTCCGTAGAGATCGTCACCACAGACCACTTCATCGCCCGGTCTCAGCCTCTTGAGGACCGCATCGATGGCCCCCATCCCGCTCGAAAAACACAGCCCATGGCGGGCATTTTCCAAAGAAGCCAAGGCGTCTTCCAACTGGCTTCGGGTAGGGTTTTTGCCCCGAGCATACGCAAAGCCTTTGTGCTGACCCGGGGACTCCTGCACATAGGTGGAGGTTTGGAAAATGGGCGTCATAATCGCCCCGGTGGTGGGATCGGGAAAGACCCCGGCGTGCACTGCTTTGGTCGAAAAATCCCAAGTGCTGGGGTCACCTGGGTGCCCTTCTTTGGAATGTGGAGAAAATAAAGGCCCGTTTTGCATACCCAAATAAACAACAGGACGAGGCCTCCCGAACGGGCCTCGTATTTTTGTTATCCCAAGTGAACCAACAACCGTGATTTCCCGCCAAACCATTGATCGAATTCTGGACACCGCCCGCATTGAAGAGGTGGTGGGGGATTATGTAACGCTCAAAAAACGAGGAGGCAACTTCTTGGGGCTCTGTCCTTTTCACAACGAAAAAACCCCTTCGTTCACGGTGACCCCTTCCAAGGGAATCTATAAGTGCTTTGGCTGCGGGGTCGCCGGTAATGCGGTGGGCTTCCTTATGGCCCACGATCAACTGAGCTACCCGGACGCCTTGCGGCAGCTGGCCATGCGCTACCAAATCGAAGTCGAAGAAGACCAAAGAGCCAACGATGATCCCCGCTTTCAGGCCGAAAAATCCGAAAGAGATCGGCTTTGGGACCTAATGGGTTTTGCGCAACAGTACTACCAGCGCTTGCTTTGGGATCACCCCAGGGGTATCGCGGTAGGATTGTCCTACTTCCGTGAGCGGGGCCTAAGCGACGAGAGTATTCGGCATTTTGGCTTGGGGTATGGCCTGGAAGAGGCCGATGCCCTGGCCCGCATGGCCTTGGATAGCGGCTACACGCAGGATGAATTGGAAAATGCCGGGCTATGTTCCACCCACGAAAGTCGTGGCCTGTACGATCGCTTCCGTGGTCGGGTCATGTTTCCCATTTATCACCTCAACGGCAAAGCGCTGGGCTTTGGGGGTCGAACCCTCAAAACGGACCGCAAAGAGGCCAAATACATCAATTCCCCGGAAACTCCTTTGTACCGCAAAAGCGAAACCCTCTTTGGGTTATACCAGGCCCGCAAAAGCATGGCACAAAGCGGGCAGGCCTATCTCGTTGAAGGGTACATGGATGTTATTTCGATGCATCAAGCAGGGATCACCAACGTGGTCGCTAGCAGCGGGACCGCTTTGACCCAGGAACAAGCTCGATTGCTCAAGCGATTTGTTGGGGAAGTAACGCTGATCTACGATGGAGACGCGGCGGGCATGAAGGCCGCTCTACGGGGGATTGACCTCCTCCTCGAAAACGAATTGAATCTGCGTGTGGTGGCATTGCCCCCGGACGAAGACCCGGACAGCTTGGCCAAACGCATGACTGGTCAAGAATTAAAGGATTGGCTAAAGTCTAATTCCCAAGACTTTATGAATTTTCAGCAAAATCTTTTGTTGAATGAAGCCGGGGATGACCCCATCCTTCGGACCCAAGCCCTGCAGGTGGTGAGTGCCAGTATTGCCTGTGTTCGCGATCCTTTGCTCCAAGCCACGTATGTTCAACGCTTGGCCCAGGATTCAGGCCTCCCGGCCCAGGCGGTCCAGGAAGCTGTAACGCGCCATACCCACCTGAAGGCCAAAACCCGTCTGGAGCAACGCGCTACCCCCTTCAACGAAGAGCCCCCCATCACCGAACGGCCCTCCGCTCCCATTCCACAACCGATCCAAGCCCTCAACGATATTCCCCAAGAAAGTGAAATCCTTCGGCTTTTGGTCCAAGCGGGCACCCTAAACGGGCAGGATGGGCGGCCCATGGTGGAGTTTTTGGCAGAAACCCTGCACGAACTCCGATGGGACCACGCTGCATGCGGTGAGCTTTTTGAAGAATGCGTTCGGCTTTGGCAAACATCACGCCAACTTCCGGATCTCAAAGCCTTGGTTCAACACCCAAGCCCGGCGATTGTGGACCTGGCCACCTCTTGGTTGAGTCAAGACCTTCGCGTTAGCCCCAACTGGGACATCATGCACGATATCCCAGTTCGAGACCCCTCCGAGAACCTGAGCCGCGAATTTGAAGATGCCTTCCATCGATTAATCCACAAAAAAGTCTTGAGCTTACACCGCTCCAAAATTGAGGAACTTCGATCAGGCGCCGAAAAAAGTGGGGATCTGCTTCGTCAAATACACGAACTCAAAGAAACCGAAATTTTGCTGGCCAAGAAATTAGGAATGGTCATTACCCATTAGTTCCATGGAATAGGCCACGGCCCAAATCCAGGTATCCCCACCGAAGAGCAGGTAACCTGCCTCAAAACCCGTCGTGTCCTTCCCGCCAGGGCCTTGAACGACCACGCCGTTCCAAAGGCATTTTAAACCATCGCCGCTTTCCTTCTCTTCAAGATTTTGGACGAATTCTGTATTTTTATTAATCTTGGTAATTCCTTGATTTTTACCAAATTGAATTCCATCTAGTAAATTGCACTTGTAAGCAGCTTCCTTAAGGACCCACAGAAGGGTAGGCCCCCAATGGTCCCCCACAATTTCATGGACCCTTCGAATTTCGTCTTCGCCGCATACCCGACCCAAAACCCTCGCATGGCGATCGCTGCACCGTTCCAAGTCCACCCCCAGGCCAACCAAGCGATTCATGCCGCCTGGTGTAGCCACCACCGCACCCCCCATACCCGCGGTATGGGTTAAGGAAACCGGTACCCTTTGGTGGTTCCAACGGAGTAGGGGCCGGCCCTCCGGTTGGCGAGCTAAACCGTGGACCCCGTCCCCAATCAAAGAATACAAAGCCGTACGCGATGCCAACCATTGCCCATACCTCCCCTGCTGATCTCCTACGGGTTCTTGCGGCCTATCGGGCCAAACGGCTATTGTTTTGACCCGACTTTGGGACCAAGATTGGGCAACAACCTCCGCCACCAGGGCCATCGACCATAACCCCATCGAGCTTTGAATATGCCAAGCCGCAGGACCATCACCCGTCTTGTCCAGGCTCCGATTATCTTTGGCGTCCATCGTCCGAAAATACCATGATTCTATCCGACCAACGCATTCTTGCCGAAATTGCTCTCGGCCATATCATGATCGAGCCCTTTGATCGGCAGCATTTGGGAACCAATTCTTACGATGTCCATTTGGGCCGCTACCTGGCGGTTTACACCTCCAGAATTTTGGATGCCCGCATGGACAACCCGGTGGAGGAAATTATAATTCCGTCCGAAGGCCTGGTCCTTCAACCCGGCACGTTGTACTTGGGGGTCACCGAAGAGTACACCGAAACCCATCGCCACGTGCCTTTTCTCGAAGGCAAATCATCGGTAGGCCGCCTGGGTATCGATATCCATGCCACGGCGGGCAAAGGCGATGTTGGTTTTTGCAATACCTGGACTTTGGAGATATCCTGCACCCAAGCGGTTCGGGTTTATGCCGGGATGCCCATCGGACAATTAATCTATTTTGAGGTGGCCGGCGAAATTGACCAGCTTTACCACAGCAAGAAAAACGCCAAATACACCACAAGGACCGTCAAACCGATGCCATCCCAGATGTGGCGCAATCGATTTTAGGTCGGATTGGTTTTGCGGTGGACCATGCCGCTACCGGCCTGGGCTTTGGGCATCACCAAAACATCCGCGATTTGGACATGATCGGGTCGGGTCGCCATAAAGCCTATAATCTCGGCCACATCTTCGGCATGCAAGGGCTCCAGACCGCTGTAAACCTGCTCGGCTTTGTTCTTATCGCCTTTGAAACGCACCAAAGAGAATTCGGTGTCCACCATCCCCGGTGAAATGGTGCCCACTTTGATACCAAAAGGCAGCAATTCTTGACGCATGGATTTGGCTAAGGCTTCGACCCCGAATTTGGAAGCACAATAAACCCCGCCCCCAGGATAGGTTTCTTTTCCCGCGGTTGAGCTGACGTGCAGAACCTGCCCGACACCGGCCTCTTTCATATCCGGTACCACAACCCGGGTAACGTGGATAAGGCCCTTGAGGTTGGTGTCCAAAACCCGGTCCACATCCTCCGGATCGGACTCATGAACGGCGGTCAATCCCTGGGACAAACCGGCATTATTCAATAACAAGCGGACCGGCTTCCACGAAGAAGGGATCGTTTGGTAGGCGCCTTCTACCGCTGCTCGATCCCGAACATCCACCGTTGCCCAGACCATAGCGGTGGGGTCGATGCCCTCGTCCATCACCAAGGTTCTTTGAAGGTCTTCCAACCTCTCCTTTCGGCGTGCCCATAATACCAAATTCCAGCCCTTTTGGGCAAACCAACGCGCGGTGGCTTGACCTATACCGGAACTGGCTCCGGTTATCAAAACGGTAGGCTTGGAACTATTCAAAGGTGAAAGAAACAATCCATGTGCGGGAGCGCAGACTTTGAATAAAATTAGCATAGACATGCTGCTCCGGAACCATAACATTGCGTAACCCGTTGGCTACTTTGATTTCAGGGGAAAGTTTGAAATATTGCAGATACAGGTCCAGGCCGACCCCCGTTTCGACGGAATAGTCCATGCGGCGCAATTTGACACGATCTACATCATCCACGACCTTTTCTTGGGAGGCCATGTCAATACTTGCCTTTAGCCCACCAAGAACATAAACCCGGTAATCTTTCATACGCTTGGAACGAAACTTCAACGTCAAAGGGAGATCCACGTTGGCCATTTGGATGGATTTCTTGACCGGGAGACTTTGGTTCGCAAAATCGAACATAAAATTTCGCTGCGAAAACATCAGCGTCGGGGTAAATCGCAAGGCCAAATATTCATGCAACCGAGCATCCGAAACAATCCCTAATTGGAATCCTGGACCAAAAACAGGGGATACATAGTTCAAGTTGGTCAGCCCGGGCAGGGTGAGCGAGTCCTTGAGCAAAAGATGATGGCTACTTCGGTTAATCCCTACGTGAAACCCAAAATGCAAGGCTTTGGCGTCGTAATAGGCATTATTTTGGGCAAAAACCTTGGGGGCATTACCTCCAAGTAGTCCCAACGATCCCATAAGCCCAACGAGGACCAAGCGTCCTAAACCGGTATACGTCCTACCTACGATCATGGCCTCCGAGCAATATAAACCGAACTAATACCCATGCTCAGGCGACGCTGCTGAAGGGGTTGCAAACCAGCCCCCGCTAACCGGGCCTCAAAATCTGCACCTTCGGGGAATACCTGAACCGAAGCCGGCAAATAGGCGTAGGCCGCTCGGTCTTTGGAGAGCCATCCCCCCAAAGTCGGCATCAAAGAGCGAGAATAGAGGTTCATGAGTCCTTTGACCAAGGGGGAACGGGGCCTGGAAAATTCCAAAACCATTAAATGCCCACCCGGACGAAGGACCCGGCATAATTCTTTGAGACCTTGATCCAATTGCTCAAAATTGCGGACACCAAAGGCAACGGTGACTGCGTCAAACGAATGATCGGCAAAGGGTAAATGCTCTGCATCGGCCTGTTCAAGACGCACCCTGCCGTTCAAACCACTTTTGGTTACTTTCTGTCGCCCGACACCCAACATCCCCTCCGATAGGTCCACCCCCACCACTTCGGCATGGGGCAGTTCATGGGCCAAGGCCAAGGCCAGGTCAGCGGTACCGGTGGCCACATCCAAAACCCGCCCCGGCAGACCCTGATCTCGCAGCATGCGCAGGGCCACACGACGCCAATGGACGTCAATCCCCAAGGACAGAAGCCGATTGAGTAAATCGTAACGACCAGAAATCCCGTCAAACATGCGGGCTACTTGTTCTTTTTTGGTATCCGAACTTTCGCCGTACGGCTTAATGGAGATGGAGGACTGCGGTGAACCGGATTGAATGGACATAGGTTATCCTTCAAACGAAGGGAGGGCAAAGATAGTTCACAACAAACGGGCATACTTTTGGGTCCATGAATCCAAAACGAGCCGAAGACTTTCATGTCAAAGCCTCCTATTTATCCAGCGGGGTCCGTTTGGACCAATTGCCCGCCGCAGACCGTCCAGAATTTGCGTTGATTGGTCGCTCGAACGTGGGCAAATCCTCCCTGATTAATCGCTTGGCCCAGCATCAGGGGTTGGCCAAAAGTTCAGCCAGCCCCGGCAAAACCAGGCTCATCAACCATTTTCTTTTTGATATCCCCCCTGCGGTCTCCCTGTATTTGGTGGATTTACCTGGCTACGGGTACGCCAGAGCTTCCAAAAAAGAGATAGAGACCTGGAACCTCATGATGAAACGCTACCTCAAGGAACGCCCGAACCTGGTCTGTGTTTTGCAGTTGATTGATAGCCGATTGAGCCCCCAAAAAGCCGATTTAGATTTTGGAAATTTAATGGGCGAATGGGGATTGCCTTTGGTCTTGGTTTTTACCAAAACCGACAAAGACTCCAAGGTTCAGGCGGACAAAAATGCCGATCGCTACGGAAAAGCTATGTTGGAAACTTGGGAAAGCCTTCCACCCATCTTTATGAGCTCGGCTACCAACGGACGGGGCCGCAACGAAATCCTCAAATTCCTGATCGATTGCAGCCGGCAATGGAAGCAGGAGGGTTAAGGATGCCTGACGGGAGGAACGGCTCCCAATACACGACGCTGAACCATCGACTTGGAGTCCAATGGATGCCGTGATAATTCCAAAAATCCAAGAACAGGGGCCTCATTGACACCGCCAAGTAGGCAATCTCCAGACCGGCATTCCTGCCTCCCCTCTTGTAAAATTCTGCCGTCGGCGCCTCGGAGCGTCCAATGCCAAAGACCCCATCGGTCGCTTTCCGGAATTTGAACCGACCAAACCCCGGCACGGACTGGATCACAAACCAAGCGCCATGGTGCGCCTGGAGCAATCGAAACCCCTTCCTCATCGTGGACCGTGGAGGGAATCACCGGCCCCACCGCTAATTTCAATACCACCGGCAAATGATCCGAGATATCGTACAGGGCATTGGC
>JBJTSS010000181.1:0-2408 GCA_046079785.1 Bacteroidota bacterium | reverse complement strand
GCTTCATCTCGGTATCGGCCATCATGGCTACCGCTGCGCAGTTCATCTTCTTCTACAATTTCTTTAACAGTATTCGTCGCGGTCGGGTTGCTCCCCAAAATCCGTGGAATTCCAACACGCTCGAATGGACCACGCCGGTGGAAAGGCTGCATGGTAACTGGCCCGGTGAAATCCCCCATGTACACCGTTGGCCTTACGATTACAGCCGCCCTGGAGCTCCTCAAGATTTCATTCTTCAGACCGTGCCTGATGAGGATTTACCCTTGGCTGCCCGTGGTCGTCCCAAGAACGAAGCAGTCGCAACGAAGGCGGAAGACTCCGAGGCTCAAGCTCCCGTCGCCGCATCTTCGGTGTTTTTTGCTCGTTTGCTCAACGCTGTAGGACTCCGCAGAGCCTAGGCGGAGCCGATGAAATGAGCGAATATTTTCAAGCCCGGCTGCGCAGGTTGGTTCGTTGGAACCAATGGACCTTGGTCGTGGTTTTACTCCTGATTTTGGCCGGTGGTATTGTTCGATCATCGGGTTCAGGGATGGGTTGTCCGGATTGGCCTCTGTGCTTTGGTCAGGTGATACCGCCGTTGTTGGAATCCGATTTGCCTGCCAATTACCAAGAGATTTATGCCGAAAGAGGGTACAAGGATACCCGCTTTAATGCCCTCAAAACCTGGACCGAATACCTCAACCGATTGTTGGGTGCCGTCACCGGTTTGATGGTCCTGGTCCAAGCGGTCTTGGCCTTTCTCTTGTATCGATCTCGTTCGATTTCGATGCCTGCCTCGGCGTCGTCCGGGGTGCCTACGGTTGGTTCTTTGTACATCGCGGGTGTTTCTGGTCGCACCGCCTTGTTGGCAGCCTTGCTTGCCCTCCTCTTGGTTTTGGTCCAAGGTGGCATCGGTGCCTGGGTGGTGGCGAGTCATTTGCAGGGCTCCGTGGTGACTTTGCACCTGGCCCTTGCTTGGGTTTTGATGGGGGTCCAGGTTGGATTGGGGGTGCACCTGAGCGGGCGGCCAACACAGGCTTGGCCGATACCGCGCGCGGAGGCATGGGCCATGGGGGTTTGGTTGCTGTCGTTGTTGGTTCAACTTTTTCTGGGGGCAGGGGTACGGGAAGCCGTGGATGCCTGGACGCCGGTTTATGCAACGGATGTTTTTGGATTGAAGGTATTGGGCGCTGTGTATTTGGCTCACAAAAACCTTTGGATGTTGATTATGCTCGGTGGGGCCTGGTTGGCGTACCGATTGTGGACCCATTGCACGGATGGGCAGGCCCGCTTTTGGTCGTTGTTGGCCATGGTATCGCTGACCCTGCAGGTAATTAGTGGTTTATGGATGGTTTTGGGGGCTTTACCGGCCTTGCCCAGAACCCTGCATGTATTGTTAGGAAGTCTGGCCTTGGTGGGTGCACTGGGTTGGGCCTTTCGGGTTCTGGCATTGCAACGCGCAACTCCATCATGATGGTGATCAAGCAGCGATTCCGCGATTACGGACAGTTCATCAAACTCCGACTCTCCATGTTGGTGGTCTTTTCGGCCGTCTTGGGTTACCTCATAGCGGCAGGCCCCGAGGTTTCGGTACCGGTCATGGCCTGGCTGGCTCTGGGTGGATTCTTGGTGACCGGGGCATCGAACGGCCTGAACCAAATCATCGAACGTCACACCGATGCCCTCATGCACCGCACCTTGGGTCGCCCGGTGCCCAGCGGCCGTATGGGTCTGACGGAGGCTTGGGCCTTGGCCTTGGCTCTGGGATTGGCCGGGTTGGGGGTTCTGTGGTGGGGTACAACCCGTCTGAGTGTTGCGATGGGAGCGGTCGCTCTGTTGAGTTATGCCTTTGCGTACACGCCCCTCAAAAAAATCACGCCCGTTGCCGTTTTTGTGGGGGCCTTTCCCGGCGCTATGCCTGTTCTCATTGGGTACGCTGCTCACCAAGGTCATTTGAATTTGGAGGCGGGCCTTTTGTTTTTGGTTCAGTTCTTTTGGCAGTTTCCTCATTTTTGGTCCATCGCTTGGGTTTTGCACGAAGATTATCAGCGGGCTGGTTTTCAGCTTCTCCCAACCCGCCATGACCCGCAGACGGGTACGGCCCGCATTATCCTGGTGTACACCGCCACCCTCATTCCACTGGGTTTGGCACCTTGGAGGTACGGGTTTCAAGGTATGGCCGGAGCCTGGGTTTGTTTGGTCGCTTCATTGGGTTTTGTATATGCGGCTTGGTTGCTTTATCGCCAGGCCGATCCCCAAATAGCGCGAAAACTTATGTTTGCAAGTTTTGTTTATTTGCCGGTGGTGCAGCTGGCCTATTGGCTGGATGCCGTTTAGTTCATTTATATTTATACCATAGGAATCTATGAATACCAAGTCCTTAGCCAAATCATCTTCCGCCCCCGTTCGCTCGGCGGTTCATCCGCTGG
>JBJTSS010000180.1:0-2470 GCA_046079785.1 Bacteroidota bacterium | reverse complement strand
GGACGCAGCTCCGGGTGTTGAGCCACAAAATGGGACAGGACCTTGACCTCCAAATCGGGCCTCCAGGTCGCCTTGTTGGCCTTGGCCCAGGCTTCCAAAGCCAGGTCTTCGGCTTTGTTTACGGAGTCCAAAGACGCTCGTTGCGGGTGATTGGCTCGCTTTTGGCGGCTTTCTTCGTTTTTGATCAACCATTGCAGGGCACGGGATTGGCTTTGCATGGGGGCCATGCTCAAATGCAATTCCGCATGCTGGGCCATAAGGCCATAGAGGGAGTCCAGTTGATCCAATTGTGAACGTTGTTGGGAATTGGCTCTGGCCCTGGCCATACGGTCTTTGGATTCAAATTGTTCCAGGATGGGTGTACGTTGAAGACCTTGAATTTTGCCGTTGTAATTTTTGGCGGTATTTCCCAGGGATTTGATCCGAGATGACCAAAGCAAAGCTTCGGCGGTGGATAGGCGGCTTTGGTTTTCCAGGGTTTGGATTAGCCATTCAAAATTCTTTTGGGTGATGGGTAATAATTTTTGTTGTTGATAACGCAGGTAGGATGCCGGGTAATGCCGAAAGGTCCGCCCGGGATAGCCCATTACCATAACAAAATCCTCTTCCTTCAGCGGACGGGAGGAGAGGGGAAGGAAAGCGGTGGGAACCACCGGAACATTGTCCGGGTGATAGCCCCGATTTTCTCCGCGCGGTCCCGTATAGGCCCTCAAAAAGGTATAATCGCCGGTATGGCGCGGCCAAACCCAATTGTCCGATTCCCCCCCAAATTCCCCGATGGCCCGCGATGGAACGTAGACCAAACGGAGATCCCTGAGCATTCGGTATCGAAAAAGCAGGTAGGATTTGCCGGGAAACATTTCGGCGACTTCGTAGGTGAGGGTGCTGTCTTGGGCATAGGCGTCTTTTTCGAGGCGGGACATTTTTTCCCGAAGGGCTTTTTGGCGTTCCAGGGGACGTTCTGGGCCGGGTAAATCCGCCAAAACAGCCGGGCTGCAATCTTCAAACCCCACTGTTATCCGCAGACTCAGACCTTTGGCTGGAATTTCGTCCTTGAAATCTTGGGCATAGAAACCGTTTTGGAGGTGGTTCTTGTCGGGCGTGCTGGCCGAGGCTACGGCATCAAAGGCGCAGTGATGGTTCGTCATTAACAGACCTTGGGCCGAAACAAATGCCCCTGAACATCCGCCCACGCGGACCAAGGCCGGTAAAATTCCGCTATCGCTTAAGCTAAGGATGCGCTCTGGATCCATGCGCAGGCCGGCTTTTATTAAGGCCTCTCGTTGGATGGCATTGGGGGGATACATGCCTTCGTCCGGTTTGGCCAAGGCTTCAAAGGATAGAGGGTGGATGGCAAGGGTGAGCAGCAGGGCGGTCGATAAAAGAAATCGGAACATAAGATTTAGTTTTGGTGTTGGTTTTCTTGGATCAAACGATGGGCAGCCTGCATCATGGCGCGGGCTTTTTGATCGGTAGGTCCTTCAAAATCAACGGAGCGAAGGGTGGGTAACATTTCAAAATGCAGGGTGACCCCAAAGGGCAAAGGCAAGAATTTCCAGCGTGCCAATTCCCACGATCGTTGCACGGCGATAGGGATTAGTTCGATGTTGGTAACATGGTGCATGATTTCTTCCAACCCGCCACTTTTGAAGGTACCCAACTGACCTTGTCGGGATCGGGTTCCTTCCGGAAAATAAAGAACACTTTCGCCACTGGACTGAATTCGCTGCCCCAATCGGCGCATGGCGGCCAGGGATTGGTTTGGATTTTTGCGCTGCAAGGCGATAACCCCGCCGGTCACAAAATTGTACGAAATAGACGGAACCCCTGAGGCCAATTCGGCTTTGGAAACCAAAACGGGTCGAAAGGCCCGAAGCTTCCAAATCAAGGGAGGAATGTCGTTCAGACTTTGGTGATTGGCTACAAAAATCCTGGTGATACCCCGGTACACCGGGTCTGGGCGATGCGCATTGGGTTTCCAAGACACCCGGCAGCCGTTGAACCAAAGGCTTTGGTAAAGTAGGAGGTTCATCACCCGAATTCCTTGTTGGTGAGCATCGTAACCGCGCCACCTGTAAACTAAACGCAGGATAGGGTCAAAAAGTAAAACGGTTATCCCAAAACAAAGCAAATAAACCGGCGTCCCCACCCAACCCAAAAGCCAAGACAGGACCAAGGCGCGCTTGGAGGTCGAACGGGGAGGGGTCATGGGGTCAAAAATGGCGATAGAGGACGGAGGACCTTTGAAGGGGTCAGCGCAGGCCCGAAAATAGGCATGCCGAGCCCAAGGAATCAAAAAAACAATAGAAGGCAATCCAAAACGCATCCCGTGCGTTAGTATGGTATGAATTCCTATGTTGCCGTTTTGATCTTGGTTTTGGTGGCCTTGCTCGCTTGGTCAGTCTCCAAACTAGGGGCTGCCGAACGCGTTCCAGAACCAACGTATCAACGGTTGGCGGTTCTGCCCCAA
>JBJTSS010000179.1:0-1007 GCA_046079785.1 Bacteroidota bacterium | reverse complement strand
AAACTCAAGTACTACGAATACCTCCGCCAATACCTTAACGAAAATCGAACCATGGGCGAAGTGGTCTCCCCCTCCACCATGGGGGTGCAGGACCCGGTGCTGGTTCAGCTGATACAGGAACTGAGCAAGCTCTATGCAGAGCGCAAGGTGCTGGGTCTCTCATCGCGCCGGTCCAACCCGTATCTGGAGCAGTTGGACGAGAAGATCCGATTGACGACTTCGGCGGTGCGGGAAAATCTCCGGAACTTGGTCCAAAACGCGCAATCGGTGATCCGGGATTTGGACGCCCGGGTCAAAAGCACCGAGGGTCTGCTCTCCACCCTGCCCCGTACGGAACGGGATTTGGTGAATATCAAGCGCAAATTCACCCTGAACGAAAACCTCTACGTCTATCTCCTGCAGAAGCGGGCCGAGGCCGGCATTACCATGGCGGCCAATTTGCCGGATGCCCGGGTGATCGATGCCGCCAAAAAGGAAAAGCAAATCGCTCCCAACAAGGCCACCAATTATGCCCTGGGGGCTTTGCTGGGTTTGCTGGTCCCGGTTGCGGTGGTTCTGGTCCGGGATAGCCTGCAGAATGCCCTGATCGACCGTTCCGAAGTGGAGGGCCGAACCAAGGTCCCGGTATTGGGGGTGATAGGGAACAATAACAAGACGACCGCCCTGGTGGCCCTGCAACACCCCAAATCGGTGATATCGGAGTCGTTTCGCTCCCTGCGCACCAACATGCAGTACATCAATCCGGGACTTGAAAAGCAGGTGGTCTTGGTGACCTCGTCCATTTCCGGGGAGGGCAAGACCTTTATTTCGACCAATATCGCGTCCATCCTCTCCCTTTCCGGCAAGAAGACGGTCTTGATCGGGATGGATTTGCGCAAGCCCAAGATCTTTAACGACTTTGGCTTGACTAACCATGTGGGCATGTCCAATTATTTAATTGGCAAAGCCGAGAAGGAGGAAATCATACAAAATACCAATTACACCAATTTGGATTTGATTCCTGCGGG
>JBJTSS010000178.1:0-3344 GCA_046079785.1 Bacteroidota bacterium | reverse complement strand
AATTAAGATAGAGCTGGCAACTGCTGGGTTGATTTGTGATGCTCCAACAAAGGTTAGGTTTGCTGGGTTGTAGTTGATGCTCAGAGAAATGGCGCCCAATCCGTTGGCTGAAAAGATGCTTACGGGCACAGTGACTGTATCGCCGGTACACACGTTTCCAGAACCGATGGTTACAGCGGGTGATACATTGAGGTTGAGGATAACAACCGAGTCACAACCGTTGGCGGCAATGCAAACTTTGGTATAGGTTCCTGTAGCATTGTAGGATTGTCCACAGACGCTGTAGGAAGATCCGTAGGGTATCGTTTGGTTAACAGTTGTTGGTGCAGGAAGTGGACGCGTAGACAGGTTAACGGCGGTGGATGTTGCGGAGCAACCGTTTCCTTCGGTAGAATTGGTCACAACGACGGTATAAGCCCCTGCGGTTGATGCCGAGTAGGAGGCTGCTGTTGCACCAGCGATGTTGTTACCGTTGAGCCGCCATTGGTAGGTAAAACCTGAGCCGGTATTGGCGTTCAATGTAACGGCACTGCCTTGGCAAATGGAAAGGTTACCACCGCTTAGGCCGGTTGCTGAAATGGACGCTGAAGGCCGTGTGCGTACGCTAACCACTACCGGCGTGGAGACGGAAATGCAATTCAAACCGCTATTCACGGTCAAGGTATAGCTACCGGCGGAGGATGCGGTGTAGGACACGTTGGTTGCGCCGTTGATCGGGCTACCGTTAAGATTCCACTGGTACGTTACACCACTGGCTGATGGACCGGTGAGGACGACTTGGTCGCCAGTACAAAGGGCAGGAGAACCGCCTGCGGTGACCACGGAACGAATACCGTTGAGGTTAATATTACCTCCGTTAAACGTTGTGGGAATAATATCCCCATTCAAGTTACCCAATTCGCAATCACCAGGCGTGGCGAGGTTCCAAGCGAGAGCAGAAGGATTCTGCACGTTGAAGACCAGGTTGAAGAGGGTTGTTGTTGCGCTGAAATTAACGGGATTTAGGTCGAACCAAGCCACACGGACTTGACCGTTGACGTTGTTGATTAAGAAATTAGGTGCAATGGATGGATGTACGCCACTAAAGCTTACATAGGAGACCGCCTGAGGGTTGTAGTTCAAGGCCATGGAAATCGCCGCAAGATTGGCGACATTGCTCACGGTAATGGGTACGGTAACGACATCACCAGGACAAGCGGCCGTTGCTGTGCCAACATTTACTACGGTGCTAACACTGACCAAGTTCAGCGTGACGGTGGAGTCACAACCGTTGGCTGCTGTGCAATTGAGGATGTAGGTTCCTGCCGAGGTGAAGGTCTGACCGCAAGCGGAGAAGGAACCACCAAAAGGAAGATTACGGGTTACGGTGCTTGAGCTATTCTGCAACGCCGTAACACCTCCGTTAACAAACTGCGTGTTGGGGATGATATCTGCGTTCACATTGTTGTATTCGCAGTTTCCAACGGTCGCCAGGTCAAAGGCCAAATTCGAAGAACCCGTAACGACAAAGCGAAGGTTGAACAAGAGACCGTTGAGAACCGAAGGATTCAAATCAAACCAAGCGGCACGAACCTGATTTTGACCTCCGAAGTTTCCGGCATTGACCAAAATGGCGGCACTGAGGGCAGGAAGGACATTCGCTGTACCGACAAAAGTCAAATCAGCCGTATTGTAATTGATAGCCAGCGAAAGGGCGGAGATACCGACCGTGTTTTGGAGGGTTACGGGTACGGAAATCGTATCGCCAATACAGCCGTTGACCTGACCCAGGGTAGTGATGATTGGAGGAGGCAAGGCGACCGTTAGATTGAGATTGACGATCGAATCGCAACCGGTGGCTGCCGTCAGGGTGCAGGAATAATTACCGGATGCAGCCAAGGTCTGGCCACAGAATGAATACGTGGTACCGTAAGGAATGGTTTGGGTGAGGTTCGTGACAAGAATTGGATTCGCCGTTACGGAACCGTTGTTGAAAATAACGCCAGTCAAGACATTGGCATTGGCATCAGCATATTCGCAATTACCTACAGTTGCCAAATCCCAGGTCAATGGTGAATTACCCGTGACAACAAAGCGATAACTTACCAATGTTACCGGGCCTGCGCCGAGGCTAACGGCATTCGCGTTGAACCATGAAAGACGTACCTGAGATTGGCCTCCAAATACGCCAGAATTCACCAAAAGGTTGCTGTTGTTAATAGCGGAGTTCGGGTTTTCAAAGCCTATAAACGACATGGAATTGGCGTTGTAGTTCAAGGCCAAGGAGATGGCACCTACGCTATTCAGATTATTCACGGAGATAGGTACGCTGATTGTATCTCCAACACAGGTCGTGACGTTGCCGACACTGGTGATGATGGGGGGTGTAATGGTAAGTGTAAGGTTGACTATCGAATCGCAACCGTTGGATCCCAAACCGCAAACGACTTGGTAGGTGCCAGCGTTGGCAAAAGTTTGACCGCAAAGAGTTAAGGTGCTTCCGAACTGGATAGTTCTGTTGATGTTAGACATCGACCTAGGTTTGACGGTTAAATTGAGGGTAATAACCGAGTCGCAACCATTTGATAAAAGAACTCCGCGGGTATAGGTTCCGCTGGCATTCAGGGTTTGACTACCGAAGGTAAAAGTTTGGCCTTCACAAATGGTCTCATTGATGGTTGTCCTTGGGCTATTTCTTGTTGTCACGGCTCCATTATTGAACACAACCCCTAGAATTGGATCGGCATTGGCATCGGCCAATTCACAGTTGCCCGGTGTTGCTAAGTCAAAGTTCAATGAAGAACTGTTGTTAGCGACAAACTGAAGGTTAAAGAGAAGCCCGTTAAGGTTGATGGGGTTAATATCAAACCACCCGGCCCGCACTTGGTCTTGACCGTTGAAGTTGGCCGCATTAATTAAGATAGAGCTGGCAACTGCTGGGTTGATTTGTGATGCTCCAACAAAAGTGAGGTTGGCAGGGTTGTAATTAATGCTCAAGGAGATGGCGCTTACACCATTAACAGCAAGGGCAGTAACGGGGATAGATACCGTATCACCAGCACAAACATTACCTGTACCGATATTAATAACGGGTGTAACGTTTAAGTTCAGAATAACAACCGAGTCACAACCATTCGCCGCCACACAGATTTTGGTGTAGGTTCCGGTGGAGTTGTAGGATTGACCACAAACTGTAAACGTGGATCCTGACGGTATAGATTGATTAATGATTGTGGTCGCAGGAAGCGGACGCGTAGACAGGTTAACGGCGGTGGATGTTGCGGAGCAACCGTTTCCTTCGGTAGAATTGGTCACAACGACGGTATAAGCCCCTGCGGTTGATGCCGAGTAGGAGGCTGCTGTTG
>JBJTSS010000177.1:0-4950 GCA_046079785.1 Bacteroidota bacterium | reverse complement strand
GGAATGGGCGATGATCCATTTCCCGCTTCGCTTGAATCGTTCAAGGCCCTCTCGGATTTGATCTCTTTGGGTCATATCCCCTTGGACCTCGGTCAAATCCAAAAAGACACCTTGGATTTTGGGGTCCTTGGAGGCGTAATGCAGAACCACCAAAAGGTCCTGAACGGTAGAGCCTTGGTTGGATTGCAAATTGACCCAGTCCAAATTCGCCAAGGGGTTATCGTTACCGCGCTCCACCAAAGGTTGATCCAAACGCAAATGCAGGACGGAACCCGATTCAACAGTGTACGAGGAATCGTTACCGCCTGAAGCGGCCAAACCGACGATGAGGATGACCACGATAAGCAGGCCCAGGAGTTGGAAAAGGAGGAGACCCAGCATGGTTGCCAGGACGGTTTTGAAGAAGGATTTCATGGTTGTAGAGAAAAAAATAAGGGTATAAAAGCGACAAAAACCTAAGTCAGTTATTTATTTGGGGCATTCGAGAAGATTCCATTCAAAGGTAAAGGAGAAGATGCATAGTCAAGCTGCGATAGGTCTGGGGACCAACCTGGGGGACCGCTGGGCCAACCTGCACAAAGCACTGCAATGGCTGGAGACCACCGTTGCTCCTCCCATTGCGGCTTCGTCCGTTTGGGAATCCGAGCCTTGGGGGTATGCAGGTCAGCATCATTACCTCAACCAGGTGGTTTTGCTGCGGACGGATTTGGAACCCCAAGCCCTGCTCCGCATCCTTTTGGGTATCGAAAAGCAAATGGGGAGGGATCGTCAAAGCGAAGGGGTTACCGTGGACCGTATCATCGATTTGGACCTTCTGGCCTTGGAAGGTCAGGTCCATCCAGTCCAGGACCCGCAGAGCTCGGACCCCCAAGGCCTGGTGCTACCGCATCCGCGTTTGGCTTTAAGACGTTTTGTCCTTTTGCCCTTGCTCGAAGTATGGCCGAACTGGGTTCACCCTGTTTTGGGCCAAAACGTTGCCGAAATGTTGCATCACTGCCCCGACGAATCATTCCCGTATCGCTACGAACCGACGGGGGTCCACACCGAAACCTTGGCTTGAGCTGTGGCTCCAGGGAATCACCGCAGGTATATTGTTATCGAAGGTAATATCGGCGTAGGAAAAACCACCCTCGCCGGTCGACTTGCCCAAGATTGGGGAATGCCTTTGCTTCTCGAAAAATTCTTGGACAACCCGTTTTTGCCTCTTTTCTACGAGAACCCGGAACGCTATGCCTTTTCGACCGAAACCGCTTTTTTGGCGGAACGATACCGGCAGATGCACGAAGAAATGGAGGCCCTGGATTGGAAAAACCGTGGGCTGGTTGCCGACTATACCTTCTACAAAAGTTTGATTTTTGCATCCCGGACCTTGGCCCCTCAGGAGGCGGCTCTGTTCAAGGATTTGTTTGGCATCATCAACCGACAATTGCCCCAGCCTCAACTCCTGGTTTATTTGAGCAGCCCTCCGGGCCGACTTATGCGCAATATCCAAAGCCGTGGCCGGGATTTTGAGCAGAACATTACCCCGGAATATTTGGTCGGTGTAGAGGAGTCCTACGTCCATTTTCTAACCCAGGCTGGGGGGCTGCGTTGTTTATGGGTCGAGTGGGAGGAAGGGGTGGACCTGCAGGTGGAGGAGGATCGATACCAGCGATTCAGGGAGTTTTTGAACGGGGATTTCCGGTACGGTTTAACCAGGGTCCACTTGGGAGAACTTTAGGGATATATGGCCTCAAAGTTTGGTTTTTGGCCTTTATTTTGGGCTATGTTTCGTCGTGGCCCCAAGGTCGCATCCGTCAGGATGGCCCTGCTCCTTGTGGGCCTTTGGATTTCGGTTTCCTTGCAGGCGTCTGCCCAAGGTCTGGGCTCTTTGGGTGGTTTGGTCACGGATGGAACTGACCAATTGCCGCTCATTGGTGTCAATGTGGTGATCAAAGGCAGTAGCTTGGGGAGTTCCTCCAACCTGGATGGGCGTTACCTGATTCAAAAAATCCCCAACGGAACTTACCAAGTCGAGGTTTCTTACCTGGGCTACGAAAAAAAAGTTTTTACCGGAATCCGCATTCGGGCTAACCAAACCGAAGCCCTCAACATCGTTTTACGGCGTTCAGCCGTGACCATGGACCAGGAGGTGGTTGTTGTGGGCGATAAGCCCCTCATCGATTTGGAACAAACCCGAACCGAGCAACGCATTGGACAGGAAAGCATCGAGGCGGCCCCATCCCGCTCGGTTCAATCCGTCTTGAACACCCAAGCCGGCGTCATGTTGAATCCTGAAGGTCTGAGCATTCGGGGCGGACGTACTTACGAAACAGCCTTTGTCATCGATGGGGTATCGGCCACGGATCCCTTGGCGGGGACTGGTTTTGGGATTGACTTGGGCACCAATTCTATCGACAAAATGGAAATTGCCACCGGGGGGGGAGACGTATCCCAGGGGGATGGGTCGGCCGGTATCGTTCGGACCAAAACCCGATCGGGGGGAGACCGCTGGGCCTATTCCTTAACGGCCCGCTCCGATCGCTTGGGTTTTAACGACGATTGGAATTCCGTTTGGAACAACCAAGTCTACGAGGGAACGCTTGGGGGGAGTATTCGGGGCGTCTTCAAACAACCTCTTCGGGTTTTTACCTCGTTCAAAGGGACTTTTGACGACCAATACTTCCGCACGCCTGCTCAGCAGGTCAAATCCTCGCTGTACCCCTCCACAGGTTTTGCCCCCATGCAGGATAATCGATGGGCCGGTATGCTCAAATTGGATTATGCGTTTCATCCGGGTTTGCGTTTGAGTGGGACCTATCTGCGTTCGCTCACCATTAACCAGGATGTCAACATGCTCCGGATTATTGGGAATGATGCACCCTTCCTGCCCGGTTATCAATTTGAGTTTGCCCTTCAACCCGACAACGCCCTCACCTATACCCACGACACCAATTTGGAGAGCCTTCAACTCAATCACACCACCTCCAAGCGTTTTTCGTATACCGTGAATGCCTCGCGGCTTTATGTGCGTTTGCGGGCCGATGCCAACGGCAGGGACTGGCGCCCGGATGAGGTTGATTCCGAATTTGACCCCAATTCGATCGTTACTTTTCCGGTAACTTATTTTAATCCCGGAGACTCCCAGGTCTTCGTCAACCCGGGTCCGGGACTTTATAACAATGGTGGTATCGGGACTTTGTGGCACGATCACTATGTGTTGGAATACACTGTGAAAGCCAGTGGTAACTATTATTATAATTCAAGGGGTGATCGACTCATTTTTGGAGGAGAATTCAAAGATCAAGACTTGCAATGGGTGGATATTATTCGGCCATGGATTGGGGCACCTATACCGCTAGCCGACGGCACGTATTCTCAAAGTTTTCGATTGGGGGATTACAGCGATGTGTGGCGGGTTCAGCCCAAACGAGGGGCCTTCTTTGTTTCCAACAAGCTCAAGTATTTGGGTTTGGTGGCCGAGGCGGGGTTGAGACTGGAGTACTGGATGCCTGGTTCCTTTGTGGACAAGGCGGTGGGGGATGCCCGATCACCTATTCGGGATGAAATACGTGCCGCTTATCTCAACAATACCTTTAATGTTATGGGTCTGCGAACCAAAGCAAGGCTTTTGCCCAAACTTTCGGCGTCCTTTCCTATCCGAGAAAACCAGGTTTTGTATTTTAATTACAACCATGCCATGGTCATGCCGCATCCCAGCTGGATGTACCAAGGCCTTAATCCTTTGTACCAAGATCGTTCGGTGTTAGCACGGGTTGGGAACCCGGATTTGAATCCCGAAATGGATATTTCGTATGAGTTAGGCCTGCGGACCCAGCTTACGCCCAACGACGCTTTGACGGTCACCGCCTACTGGAAAGACAAATACGATTTTATCACGGCGGCATCGACCCAAATCAAGGATTTTACCGGTCGTGAGGTGACCCGTACCCTTCGCATTAATTCGGATTATGCCCGGATTCGCGGTTTGGAATTGGGTTATTTTAAGCGTATTGGGAATTGGTTCCAATCGCAGGTGTCGGCGGCTTATATGGTGGCTCGTGGCCAAAGTTCTTCGGCCAGCGAGGCTCTTACGTCCATTTTGAATACCGGTAACCGACAGGATACCAAAGAAACCTATTTGGCCTGGGATGCTCCCTACGATATCAAAGGCAATGTTATTTTGACTCTGGATCGCAAGAGGGGTTGGTGGGGATTGAAGTTCTTGAATCGCTGGTCGCTTTATGTGGAGGGCGTGTTGAGGTCCGGTCGTCGCTATACTCCATTTACCTTTCAAGGCTTGGAACCGGTTTCGGGACGTCCCATTTACGAACGTGATCCACGGCCTGAGGCTTTATGGTCGGCATTGGGGGAAGGTCAACGATGGATGGATCTTTCGTTACGCAAATGGTGGAACCAGGGGGCGGTGCGCTGGGAATTTTCACTCCAGGTGACCAACGTGTGGAATCGCATGAACGCGATTATACCCAATCCGGTAACGGGAAGGGCCTGGGAACCTGGCGATCCGGTACCGTCCAGCTGGAGGGATCCCGCTTATTTGGATCCTCGTGATGCCCGGTCCAGGGGCTTACCCCCGGATAATCCGGCTCGTTATATGGCGCCTCGCCATTTTATGTTAGGGATAGCCCTCAAATTTCGTTGAGTTTCTGGCGTAGCGATTACCGGACTTTGGGTCAAACCCTTACCTCCGGGCGATTAGGGGTGGATCTACCGCAGCCGAATAGCTCGGGAATGAGGATTACGGCATTCAACCCGGCATTGGCGGAGGAAATGAGCCTTGGGATGAATCTTACCGAAATGGGCTCGGTTTCGGCGTGGATTCAGTCCGCCCCCCAACCTATGGCCATGGCCTATGCCGGTCATCAATACGGGCATTTTACGATGCTTGGAGACGGAAGGGCCCAGCTCTTGGGGGAATGGCAGAATGATTTAGGAATTTGTTACGATGTA
>JBJTSS010000176.1:0-6579 GCA_046079785.1 Bacteroidota bacterium | reverse complement strand
GGCTCCCAAGGCAACCGCTTGGGCAATGGGTGGGGTGCCGGCTTCAAAGCGCAAAGGGGGTTCAGCGTAACTGGTGACTTGATAATCGACGTCCCGTATCATACCACCACCTCCTTGCCAAGGTGGCATACTTTGCAAGAGCTCACTGCGTCCATACAAGACCCCAATTCCCGTGGGGCCGTACATTTTGTGGGACGAAAAGCAGAGAAAATCCACACCCAATTCCTCCACCCGAATTGGGCCGTGTGCGACCGCTTGGGCGGCGTCGACCAATACGGAACAGCCCACGGCTTTGGCCATGGACACCATGGTAGAAACAGGGTGATGACTCCCCAGAATATTGCTAATCCAACAGAAGGCCAGCATTTTGGAGCGGGGCCCTAACATTTGCCCCAGGGCATCCAAATCCGTTTGTCCGTCTTGGTCCAGGGGTACAATCCGCAAAACAGCCCCTTGCTGGGCGCAGATCATTTGCCAAGGCACCAGATTGGCATGGTGTTCCATGGCGGTAACCAAAACCTCGTCCCCGGGTTGGAGGCGACGCCCCCAGGATTGAGCGACCAGATTAATGGCTTCGGTACAGCCTTTGGTAAATACAATGTTATCCGGGGAATTTGCACCGACAAAGGCAGCGACCTTGGCCCGAGCTTCTTCGTAACAACGGGTAGCTTCTTGGCTAAGGTAATGAACTCCTCGGTGGACGTTCGCGTATTTTTGGGTATAAAAATTCCGTTCAGCATCCAAAACCGCCGTGGGCTTGAAGGTGCTGGCGGCGTTATCCAGGTACACCAAAGGCTTACCGTGGACCTGCAAGTCCAAGGAGGGGAAGTCCTTTCGCCAGGGTTGTTCCGATAGGTTTGGATTCGGGGGATTCATGGGATTCAATGGGTGGGCATCGCCTCCAATGCAGCCTGCATTCGTGAGCGAATTGATTCATCCGGAACCTTATCTACAATTTCCATCGCAAAAGCCAAAGTGAGGATGCGTCTTGCTTCATCGTCTTGGATCCCGCGGCTTCTCAAATAGAACACCGCGTCTTCTTGCAATTTGCCCATGGTTGCCCCGTGGGAACAGCGGACATTATCGGCAAGGATTTGCAATTCGGGTTTGGCATGGACCTTGCCGCTGGGTAAACCACGGCTCGGTAAATCCAGCATGAGGTTACTGCTCTTTTGGAAGGCGTTGGTTTCTTGGGCATCGAGTTCAACCCGCAGGACACCGTTAAAAACGGTGGACGAGGCAGGTGCGGCAACCGCTTTGTAGTGTTGATGGCTTTGACCTCGAAGGGCATGGTGCCGAATTCGGCTGTACTGGTCGGCGTGGCCTCCTTGGGTGGCCCAAGTCAAACCGTAAAGACCAGTATAGGCATCGTCCCCCTCTTGATGAGCCAAAATTTGGTGACGGATGAGCCCGTTACCCTGCGCCAAGGTGTAAACGTGCACTTGGCTTCCTTGAGCTTGTTCGATTTGGGTCTGGCACAAAACACCGGTGGCTTCGTTCGAACGGATCCAACGAATAATTTCCAGTTCGGCACCTTCATCCAAGGTAATTTGGAGATTCAACAAAGTCGCCAAGGCCAGGGGTTTGGCTGTAGGGATTGATGGGCCATCCAGGGTAGGGTGAATTTCCTGAACGAGGCGCAATCGAGCCCCAGCCCCTACATGAATTCGATCGTTGATGCCGTGCAAACCAGGACCAACCTGACCAATCAAGGACAAGTCAACCGGTTCATGGCTTTGGTAGCCGGCCGGTACCTGAATCGAAACTCCACCCCGGTGCAGGGCTTGGGCGGCGGCTTGAAAAGCATCGGGGCCGGATTCGTCCAACGATGTTAATGGGTGGATGGTCAAGCCTTGGGACGGCCATGAACGGCAGGACAGATCCAGGCTAACCGTACTCGTTCTTTCCTGTTGGACCCTTTCCACTGGACCCAACCACGGTTCCAGCGGGGTGTATTTCCAGGCCTCCACCTCCGGACCCGGCCAACCGCCCATCCGGAGAAATTCATCCCCACTCATGCGTTGGATTTGACTTCATCCCTTAACCAGTCATAGCCTTTGGATTCCAGTTCCAAAGCCAAGGTATAGTCGCCACTTCTTACGATACGACCGTCCATAAAAACGTGCACAACGTCGGGCCTTATATAGTCCAGTAGCCTTTGGTAGTGGGTAATGACCAAAAAACTATTTTGGTTGTTACGAAGACTGTTAACCCCTTCGGCAACGATACGCAAGGCATCAATGTCAAGTCCGGAATCGGTTTCATCCAAAATAGCCAAACGTGGTTCTAGCATGGCCAATTGAAAAATCTCGTTGCGCTTTTTTTCGCCTCCCGAAAAGCCCAAATTCACCGGACGGGACAAATACGAAGGGTCCAACTGCACCAGGGCAGCTTTTTCGCGAAGGTGTTTCAAGAAGTCACCGGCTTCCAAAGGAGCCAAGCCTCTTTCGCTTCGTACTTTGTTGACCGCCGAACGCATAAAATTGGTGTTGCTAACACCGGGGATTTCGACCGGGTATTGAAAGGCCAAAAAGACACCCAACCAGGCTCTTTCTTCGGGCTCCAAGGCCAGCAAGTCCTGACCATCCATCAAGACTTCGCCATGGACATCGTAGCCGGGTCGTCCAGCCAGAACGTGGGAGAGGGTGGATTTCCCCGATCCGTTGGGGCCCATGATGGCATGGACCTCCCCGGTGGGCACCTCCAGGTTCAAACCTTGGAGAATCGTGCGATTTTGAACCGAGGCAAAGAGGTTTCTGATTTGAAGGAGCGTAGGTTTTTGGAGGGTCATGCCAAGAATTAGTTAGGGTTATCCAACACTGCCTTCGAGCGAAATGGCCAAAAGTTTTCGTGCTTCCACGGCAAATTCCATGGGCAGTTTGTCCAAAACTTCTTTGGCATACCCGTTAACGATCAGGGCAATCGCTTCTTCGGTTGGCAGCCCGCGTTGTTGGCAGTAGTACAAAAGATCTTCCTCGATTTTGGAAGTGGTGGCTTCGTGTTCTACCTGAGCATCCGGGCAATTGATTTCAAAATAAGGGTAGGTATGGGCACCGCAGCGATCACCCATCAACAAGGAATCGCATTGGGAATAATTCCGGGCATTAACGGCGCTTTCCCGAACTTTCACCAAACCACGGTATGCGTTTTGACCACGGCCGGCACTAATCCCCTTGCTAACAATGCGGCTGGTGGTATTGCGACCGATATGGATCATCTTGGTTCCGGTATCGGCTTGCTGTGCACGCGCTGCCAACGCTACCGAGTAAAATTCCCCGGTGCTATCATCCCCCTGCAGAACAACGCTGGGGTATTTCCAGGTAATGGCCGAGCCCGTCTCCACCTGGGTCCAGGAAATCTTGGATCGACGACCGCGGCATAGCCCACGCTTGGTTACAAAATTGTAGATACCACCGACCCCTTGAGCATCGCCGGGGTACCAGTTTTGGACGGTGGCATAGCGGATTTCGGCATCGTCCATGGCGACCAATTCAACAACCGCGGCGTGCAATTGATTCTCATCTCTTTTGGGGGCGGTACAACCTTCGAGGTAAGAAACATAAGCCCCCTCTTCGGCTACGATAAGCGTTCGTTCAAATTGACCGGTACCGGCGGCATTAATCCGAAAATAAGTGCTCAATTCCATGGGGCAACGAACCCCTTTGGGGATGTACACAAACGAACCGTCCGAAAAAACAGCGGAATTCAAGGCCGCATAAAAGTTATCCGTGTAGGGCACTACTTTGCCAAGGGAGCGACGGACCAATTCAGGGTGTTCGTGGACCGCTTCACTAAAAGAACAAAAAACGATACCCTGTTCGGCTAAACGGGCTTTGTAGGTGGTGGCCACCGAAACCGAATCCAAAACAGCATCCACGGCAACGCCGGCCAGGATCAATTGTTCTTCGAGAGGGATTCCAAGTTTATCGTAGGTTGCTTTGATTTCTGGATCCAATTCGTCCAAGGACTCCAGTTTCTTGGCGGCTTTGGGTGCGGCGTAATACGAAATATCCTGGAAATCCAAGGGAGGAATTTCCAAATGGGCCCATTCAGGAACGGGCATTTTTTGCCAATGTTCAAAGGCTTTGAGCCGCCATTCCAGCAACCAATCCGGCTCTCCTTTGCGGGCCGAAATAAGACGAACCACATCCGAATTGAGGCCTTTGGGATCGATATCTTGTTCGATATTGCTTACAAAGCCAAAGGCGTAATCATCCTCGGCCCATCGGGTGAGCAGAGCGTCGTCGTTGAGATTTTCGTTGGCCATGAGGGGTTAACAAGGCGTGCTTGGAATTGTTTAGACAAAGTCTAAACGGCCGCAAAGATAGGGTCTACCAACGCAAGGTTTCCTTACCCAAAAAGGCCCTAACACCATTTCGGCAGGGTTCGCTTTGGCGGGCTTCCACATTGAGGTCGATGGCATTTTGTAAAGCCGCCTCTACGGGTAATCCAGCATTCTGGGCGAGAAGTTTCTTGGTTAAAGCCAATGAATTACCTGAATTTAGTTCAATAAGTTTTTGAGCAAAGGCCATCACCGTTTCCTCCAAGGCATGGCGTTCCACCACCCGGTAAACCAGCCCGTACTCCTTTGCCTCACCGGCCGATATTCGTGCGGCATTGAGCAAAAGGGGGCGGGCATGCCCTTCGCCCATTTTTTGGCAGAGAAAAACCGAAACCATGGCGGGTACAAAACCAATAGCGGCTTCGGTATAGGCGAACTGGGCCTCCGGCACCGCAAAAACCCAATCGCAAACCGAGATCAAACCGCAACCCCCGGCCAGGGCATGACCCTGAACCTGGGCAATAACCGGCTTGGGGCCACCGTACAACCGATGGTAAAGTTGGGCCAAGCGTTGGGAATCTTGCCGTTGTTCTTCCTCGCTCCATGCCTGCATTGCTTGGAGAGACTCCAAATCCGCACCGGCACTAAAAACATCGCCTTGGGCTTTCAAAACCAAGGCGCGGACGGTTTCATCCTCCATGGCCGAATCAACCGCTTGGTTGAGGGCCTCAACCATGGCCGGATTCAAGGCGTTTTTTTTGTCCGGGCGGTTCAAGGTGATGAGGGCCAAACGGTTTTTGATAGTGAATTCAATCATGGGACAAATCTAGTCTAAGGTGGAGGGTGTATGCGCAAATCGTAATAGGGTACCCCGTCCTGTAGGCATTTCCGCAAAGGTTCGGGGTCGTCATCGACCTTGGCGTAGCCTCCAAAGACGATGAAGTCCGGTTGAGTTCGTGGCGTCCAAACAGCTTTGGCCCCTTGATGCAGGATCAAGAGATCTACTTTTTGTAAGAGGTTGACTTCCAATCTGCCCCAAGCCAAGAGGGTTTGATGGGGCGGCATGTCCTTGGCTCTGTCCCAAAAGCAGGGTTCCTGGGTACCGAATTGTAAAACCAAGGAAGGGCAGTTGACCCAAGATTTTAGACCCACGCCTACAGCCCGCGGTATAGCTTGGAACTCGGTTTTGCCGTAGGGTTCCATCCTTCGTAACAAAACCTGTTGATGAGCGCCCTCCGCATTACTCCAGGCCTTGACGCCTTGGCCTTGCCTGCTCCACAGAGCCCAGGCCGCCCCCACGGGTTGATAGGCCCATAGCCTACGGGATTCCCTGTTCCCGTTCCGGTATTGACAGGATACCTGCCAGCCCAAGGCCATGATCAACCCCCATAGACCTAACCTGCGGACTTGAACTTCCCTGCTTACCTGCACGCCCACCATGAGTAGCCCAACCAATCCCGACATCCACACGGCGTCGAAACCATCAAAATCAGGACGGTGCCAAACCGCTCCCGGAAGTCCTCCCCAAAAATTGGTGACCGATTGGGTGAACCCAAACAGGAGGTGGCCAAGTGTATCCGCAATTTTCCCAACGATAGGGACTTCGCCGGTAAGGGACCAGCCCAAGGCCAACAAGAGTAGGGGCCCCGATAAAGGAACCACCAGCAGATTGGCAGGAAGAAAATAGGTGGGAAATTGCTTAAAGTAAAATATCGTTATGGGAGCTGTAATCAGCTGAGCGCAAATGGTCAATAGCCCGTTCAAAACAATTTTAGTGACCAGGGATTTGGTTTCCGAAGAGAAGAGCCTTTGGGCCAAGGGCCGGTAAAGCCATTGCAAACCCACGACGGCCCCGAAGCTCAGAATAAATCCAGGGTCCTTCCAGGCATTGGAATCCAAGGCCAACATGCAGGCGGCGGCTTGAAACAAAGCCAAGCCCCCGTGGTGGCTGCCGGCCTTGGCTCGTGTTCCCTCCATCCAGGCCACGACCAAGCCGGCTCTCCATGCCGAGGATGCACCGCCAGTCAGCCAACAGTACATCAAAACCGGGAGAGAAGTCCCCAAAAAACGGAGTAGTGGGGGTGGGATGGGGGCATTGCCTCGTTGGCCCAAACGCTGGTACAACCAACCCAGAACCAAAAGAACCCAACCGTGAATAAAAAGAACATGCATGCCCGATACTGCCAACAAATGGACCGTGCCCGATTGCTGAAAGGCAATTTTGGTGGTAGGATCCAATCCGGCCTTCCACCCCAAAAGCAAAGCCTGGGATAATCCTCTTCCGACCGGGTCACGGA
>JBJTSS010000175.1:0-1267 GCA_046079785.1 Bacteroidota bacterium | reverse complement strand
CCCCCCTTTGCCCGATGCCACCATCACCAGGTTGCGGACTTCGGGTAACCAATCCATGCCTCGGGCTCGCCCGAGGGTTCTGGCTTCCATGCGAATTTCGACCTGGAGTTCCGCGCCCCAATCCTGGGCAAGGACCTTGCGGCAATCCGCTTCCATTTGGTCCTTGAGCGGACACGATGGGGTGGTCAAACGAATTAAGAAACGAACGAGTCCGGTGGATGTGTCCACCTCCAACGACTCAATCATACCCAGCGTTACCAAATCCTTGCCCAGATCGGGCTCCTGTACCCGCGATAGGCTGGCCAAAACCGCCTCCGCATTCAACGCATGCCAGGCCCCTGCCATGGATCTAGGAACGACCGTAGGCCTTGAGGGTACGCAAATGCGAATTCACCGCCATCGCCATACTGGGGAAGGTATTGTATCCGTAGCCAAATTCTGCTGCCGTTTCGCGAACAATACGGGCAATGGCCGGGTAGTGAATATGTGATATGTTAGGGAAAAGGTGGTGTTCCACTTGATAGTTCAGTCCCCCAAGGTACCAGGTCAAAAAGCGATTGCCCGGCGAAAAATTAGCCGTCGTCTGCAACTGATGAACCGCCCACGAATTGTCCATCAAACCCTGTTCGTCCGGCAGGGGTTGATCAGCGCCTTCGACAACATGCGCCAACTGAAAAACCATGGCCATAATAAAACCGGCAACCAAATTGACCATCAAAAACCCCGCAAGCACCGTGGCCCAGTGCAACGGGCTCAAAGCCAAAGGCAAAACCAAAAGAACCCCAAAATAAATCACCTTACCAGTTACCAGTTTGGTCAGGGGTTGAAACAAAAATTTAGGACCTTTGGCTACCGACAATTGAATTGCGTGGCGGACATCCTCAACATAAAACGAAAGGGTCATCATAGAATACAGTAGCGGCGCATACAAATGTTGAAAACGATGAACCGGCCGAAGAGGTTGGTGCTTGTCAAATCGAAGTAGCGCCATGCCCGAAATGTCTTCATCCGCACCGTGAATGTTGGTGTAGGTGTGATGAAAAACATTGTGTTGCATTTTCCAGGAAAATTTGTTTCCGCCAATCATGTAGATGGAGGAAGCGAACAAACGATTCACCCACGCCTTGTTCGAAAACGAATTGTGACAAGCATCGTGCATCACTCCCATTCCAATCCCGGCCAAGGCGATTCCTAGCCAAGCAAAGACCAGCATGGCGGCCCACCAAGGCATGGGCACCATCACCAAAACGGCCAAGGGACCGAGGTA
>JBJTSS010000174.1:0-6947 GCA_046079785.1 Bacteroidota bacterium | reverse complement strand
CTGCAACACCCCACGGATTTTTGGTCGAGGGCATTCGCGGATTGCAATCAACTCCTCTTGAATCTTCGTTGTTCCAATACAGAATACAACGAACCCATCAACAGAGTCGCTGGGCTTTGGGATGGCAAAATCGAGGTCCGTCCCAAGGATACCCGGGTATGGGCGGGTATATCCAGGGACAGTGGGCAGGACTACGCTGGATTCTTGGTGATTTCCATCTGGAGTCGGCCAATTTTCTTTTTTTTCAAACTCTTCGATTGGCCAACTTTACCCAACCTTGGAACCTCAACACCGGACGAGAATGGACCCGACCTGCGATTCGATGGCCTGCAGGTACCCCCGTTAGGGGGCTCAGCCTCCAGGCCACCAGACCATGGGGGCGTATGCTTTGGACAGGCTACAAAGCCAAAACCGGGAATTCAATACCCTGGTTCCAAAACCTATCCTTCGAGCATCAAAAAGGACGTTGGGAATACGGGATGCAAGGGGCGCTTCTGCCCTACCAAGGACGACTTGGCGGGCATGCGGTTTGGAACGGTAACAATTTCCGGTGTCATGGTAATTTGCTATGGATTCCCTCCAATCGCTACGGGCCTGGGGCGTTGGGTCAATGTTGGTCCCTTGTCCTAACACCGCATCCTCGATGGACCTTGGGGCTGAGGTACCGTTTGTCCCAACCCACCCAAGACCCAGCCCGGGCCCTGACCATCCCCAAGGCGGGACCCCCAAGGGATACCCAACGTATCCTCAATGCGCTTTGGCAGATGAAACCCTATTGGAACCTTGCTTTTCGGGTCCAAAACCAAGAATGTGGCGTGGATATTGCCGCCACCAAAGGACCCCTACGCCAGTTTCGATACTTTTTGATCTACCAGCAACCCAGGGAACAGCAAAACAAGCACCTACTACGTCAATACCTTCGAATTCCATGGAAAAACGGGCCCCAAGTTCAAGGGGATGTTCAATTCTCAATGGCCCAATCGTGGTTTGGAGTTCACCCCCTAAATAGCAGTGTTATTTTGGCGTATAACACGTTATGGATGCCCGGAAACAAAGCAAAAATCCGGGTTCATTGGGGTCAAACCTGGCTGATTGCTGGACCGGAAGGCGAAGCTCTTATGGTGCGGGAGGATCAACGCTTTGGGACCGCTTGGTGGAGGGGAAGTCAACCTCAACTAAGGCTTCATGCCTCAATTCAAGGACGTTCCAAAGGAACAAGTTGGCGGTTTTGGTTCCGCTGGGTGGAGGATCAAGAGGGTGACCGATGGGAATGCAGCCTGCGGCTTACTCAGCGGTGGACAGACGAGTCGTATCACTGAGGGGGCCCGGCGCCCAATGGTGTACAGTCGGCATTTCCGAACCCATCACTCTATTCATCAAGGCCATAACAATCCCTTCCTTAAGGCCCAACTTGCTGTTGGTCAATCGGGCAATATTCGCGTGTTTCATGACCCACAAAAACAGTCGACATGCCGGAACAATCACATCAGCTCGGTCTTCGTTCAAGGCATATTCTTTGATTCGTTCCTCCAACGACATTGCGCTTAGCTGCTCGTGCAGTTTTTCCAAGACTTTGAAAGGAACAGGTTCCCCCTTTTTGGATTTGAGCAAATCAAATATTTTGTTAATGTTGCCTCCGCTCCCCAAGAAATGAGTGGGTTCGTGGGGTAACACATGCTTCTTGAGGAATTCTTTGAACTCTTTCCAATCCTGATCACGATCCGTGCCATCAAGAATCCGAACGGCTCCCAAGGGAAAACTACGGCTAACCAACAATTGGTGGCCTTGCATCAGGGAAATTTCGGTGGAACCGCCTCCCACGTCCATGGTCATGATCCGGTCATTGGCGCCAGCCAAGGAACGATGGGCCAGGTACAACAATTCAGCTTCCTGTATCCCACTGATAATCTCCAAATGGAGTCCCGTCGCCAATTTGATTTCATTGGCCAAGGCCGAGCCGTTCGCCGCTTCCCTTAAGGCGGAAGTTGCACATGCCATGGCGTGGTCCACTTCAAAAGCCCGAATCAAATGAGCAAAACCCTGCATGGTTTCCATTAATTGACGGGAGCGATCCTCGCCAACCCGACCATGCACAAAAACATCATCCCCCAAACGAAGGGGAACCCGTACATACTCCAAAGCTTTCCAATCCGCCTCGGATCCTGGTCTCTCGGTCACCTTGACCACCAACATCCGAGCGGCATTGGAACCTAAATCAATGGCGGCCAGTTTCAAGGTATCGAATTTTGCTTGCGAAGGTACGTGTAAAAGGCCTCCTGGGCACGCAGCCCCTCTGCACCGGAGCTGGTCTCTGATACCCTTTGGTTTGCGTGGGGTCCGTTCAACCAACGAGCTTTAACCCTATCCCTCCATTGGATTTCCAGCAGATCCAAAACTTCCCGTTGAAGACGACTATCCAAGATTGGAAAAGCTAACTCAACCCGATGGTCCATGTTCCGAGCCATCCAATCGGCCGAGGATAAATACACCAACGGTTTGGAGCCATGACAAAAAGCATAAACCCGGGCATGTTCCAGGTAACGGTCCACGATGGATACCACCCGGATATTTTCACTGAGCCCTGGTATACCGGGAATTAAACTACAAATCCCACGGACCAGGCAGCGAACCTCGACGCCGGCTTGGGAGGCTCTGTACAAAGCAGCAATCAGCGCCTCGTCCACCAAAGAGTTCAATTTAATCAAGATCCAAGCGGCTTGTCCTTGCTTAGCCTTGCGGATTTCGTAGTCAATCCAGGATAAAAGCGGTTCCCGCATGCGGTACGGTGCTACCAAAACATGCCGGTAAGCACTATGCAATTGACCTTTGACCAAGGACCGAAACGCTTTAGTCACTTCTTGGGTTAGGTCCGGATTGGCGGTAAGAAGGCTATCATCCGCGTAAATCTTGGCCGTTTGAGCGTTGTAATTACCGGTGCTCAAATGGGCGTAGCGAACATTCCGACCCCGTTCTCGACGAGTAACTAAACACATTTTACAGTGAATCTTGTAACCTTCCAGCCCGTAATGAACTTCAGCCCCAGCCTCTTGCAGTTTTTCGGCCCAAAACATATTGTTCTCCTCGTCAAAGCGGGCTTGAATTTCAACGACAGCCACGACTTTTTTGCCGTTCAAAGCTGCAGTAATTAGGGAACGTGCTACCGAGGAAATGGTGGCCAGTCGATACAGGGTTATTTCGATTTTTTGTACTGCAGGATCCAACGCTGCTTCGCGCATAAACTTCAAAACCGTATCGTACGAATGATACGGATGATGCAATAAGCGATCTTTTTCCCGAATAGCCTTGAACAACGTTTGGTTTTTGGACCAGGCACCAGGCGTAACATTTTCCCAACGGGGATAGAAAAGAGTCTCCCGGTCACCCAAGGGCAATTGACGTAAATCTTTGAAATTATGATAACGCCCACCTGCAATAATACTGGAGGCTTTGAGTTTCCATTTACGAACCAAAAATTGAAGAAGATCCTCGGGCATTTGGCGATCGTAAATAAAACGAACCGGATCTCCCTTCCCCCTTTTGCGAAGGCCCGATTTCATTTTGTCCAGCAACGAAGCGCCCAAGTCCTGATCCAAATCCAATTCTTGATCGCGGGTCATTTTGATGGTGTAGGCCTCGATTGTGCCAGGATTCATGGAGGCAAACACGTCGTTGAGATGCATACGGACCAAATCATCGATAAAAATCACGTATTCCTTTTGACCCCAAGTTCCCAGGGAATAAAAGCGCTGGGCGTAGCGATCCGGCAATTCCAACAAAGCGTAAACCGTTGATTTACCTGCTTTTTGCGGTTTAATCTTCAGAGCCAAATACAAGTAAGAATCCCTCAAACGGAGTGGTCTGGTTTTGCGGTCCAGCACAATGGGGTTGAGGTAAGGCTGAACTCGCTCCTTGAAAATCCGATGGGCCTGCGGATGAAAAACAGCCGGAAGTTCGACTTCGTTTTGAATGACAACCCCCGCTTGTTCCAAGGCCGGAAGAATTTTCTCCTCGAACAGCTGTTCAAAACGTTGTTGCAAATCTTGAGCCTTATCATGAATGACCGCCAAAACTCGGCGAGGATGAAAATCCAATTTGCGCAACTGCTCTTTGCTCAAATGCAATAACCGGTATTGGTTGGCAACCCTAACCCGAAAAAACTCATCCATATTGGACGAAAAAATGGACATGAACTGGATGCGCTCTCCCAGCGGTACCGATGGATTTTCGGCTTCCAGCAAAACCCTTTCGTTAAATTCCAACCAAGAAACCTCCCGGTTGTACAGATCGACACGATGTCCGGCCCAATATTTACGCGTTGTAAGTAATCCGGAGAGTTCAGTTTCAAAGGGGGGCATCGAAGGAATGAGGGTGTATTTTTCCCAATAATAAATACCTTTCCGAAAATCTAGAATACTTAAAGAAAAGTTAACATGCCAGCAATAGCAACCTGGGCGCACTTTTTAAGGGGAATTATCCTCCTTTTGGCCCTTAGTCCCCTTGTTTTGGCACAATCCAAGGGTGGTGCTCGAAGCGGCACCAAAAAAACCCTGGGGAGGGATTTATGCATTGCCCACTACAATGTCGAGAACCTTTTTGACACCTTGGACGATCCTACCGTTAACGATCAAGACTTCCTGCCCTCCTCGCCTATGGCCTGGGGTGAGGCCCGCTACTACCACAAAATCGGCCAAATTTCTAACCTTATTGCCCATATGAACCGGGGGTCGACCCCCGATTTTTTGGGGATCTGTGAAATCGAAAATCAGCGGGTTCTCCAAGATTTACTAGGCCAGCCCGCCTTACGCAAAAGCAATTTGGCCTTCATCCATTCCGAGTCCAAAGATCCAAGAGGAATCGACGTCGCCCTCTTGTACAACAAAACCCTATTCAAGCCTTTTGCACGTTGGGACCTACCCATTGCCCTGCCCGGAGATTCCTCCTCCCCTACCCGACCCATTTTGGTGGTGAGCGGTCGACTTTTGAGCGGTGATACCCTCCATTTTCTGGTCAATCATTGGCCATCGCGCAGGGGGGGCAACGAAAAATCCGCGCCCAATCGCTATGCCGCGGCGCGACGGTTACGACAGGCCGTGGATAGTTTGTTTACTCGTTACGGAGGTCCGGAACGGAGTTTTTTGGTGATCACCGGAGATTTTAACGATACGCCTTTGGACCCCAGCATTCGACTACTCTTGGGTGCTGACAGTTCCTCATCGCGGGGTTTGTTCCACCCTTGGGCTGGTTTGGAGGGAGGTTCCTATTGTTACCAAGATCGTTGGGAATGGCTGGACCAAATTATCCTAAGTCAAGGGTTCGTCCCCCAATCCAAAGATGCGAAAACCTTGCACTACATCCCGGGATCGGCTTCGGCGCATACGGATTCCACCCTTCGCCAACAAGAAGGGAAATTCAAAGGTTATCCTTTCCGAACCTACGCTGGTAATCGCTATTTGGGAGGACCTAGCGACCATTTGCCCGTGCATCTCTACCTTCGCTGCCCTTCATGTCCTTAGAACCCAATTCAACTCCTTTCCACGACGTGTTTCAACCAAGTATCCCAAGCGATTGGTACAACGATTGGTTCAACAGCCCGTATTACCAAGCCCTTTACGACCATCGGGGTCTGGTAGAAGCTCAAGATTTTGTTAGCAAACTCACCAGCCAAATCCCCATCCCCTCCAACGCAGAAATTTTGGATTTGGGTTGCGGGTGGGGCAGGCACACCTGCTCTTTGGCCGATTTGGGGTACCAAGTCACGGGGTTAGATTTATCGCCCAACCTCATCGCAAAAGCCAAGGTTCTGGCCAATCAACGGAGCAAAAAAGCCATCGGTACCTTGCAATTTGAAGTTGGCGATATGCGTACCCACCGTACCCGCGGTGACTTTGATTTGGTGGTCAACCTGTTTACATCCTTTGGGTACTTTGAGGACCCCAACGATGATTTGAAAGTCCTCCGTAACGCAAGAAGCCATTTGAAACCAAAGGGATACCTGGTGCTGGACTACTTTGACCCGGTGCATACCTTGGCCCAATTGGTGCCCTCGGAAATCAGAGATTTTTCCCAATTCCGCGCCCACCTTAAGCGGAGTCTGGTCGGCCATCACCTGGTCAAAGAAATTCGAATCCAAGATCATAACATTTCACACACTCGTCCATTCATGGAGTTCTCTGAGAAAGTCCGTTGTTATCGTCCAGATGAGTTGAAGGAATTACTCCTCCAATCGGGATTTTTGCCCTTGCAGCGATGGAATGGTTACGACCTTCGAAGCGATGCCGAACCAGGCCCACGCTGTATTTGGCTGGCCCAAAAAAGCGAAACCACCGGCTAAAACCTCTTAGGATCATGGCAACCCTCTACAAAAAATCCTTGATTTACAGCGGTTTGGCCCTGGCTGTACTCCTACTTATTTTTTATACCGCGGGTTACCTCTTGCATCCACCGGTTTGGGAAATTCGAGGTTTTTTGTACCTCAATCAAATGCCATGGCCTACCTGGGTCGATCGTTGGGCCATCCTCATGAGGAACCCCTTAACCTGGGTTCCACTGTATCTCCTACTTGTGATCGTTTTGTTTCGTTCCTCCGTACCCCGTCGGCTGAATTTGGTGGGAGTTCTGTTGCTATCCGTTGTCCTGAGTGACCAAGCATCGGCCAGCTTCATCAAACCTCTGGTAGGCCGGGATCGACCTTGTCGTCATGCCGCTACGGCCGAATTATGCCAAACCCGCGTGCATTGCGGTTCCGGATTTGGATTTGTGTCCTCGCATGCCGCCAATCACTTTGCCCTGGCATGGGCCTTGGGCCTCGGGCTACCAGCCCGTTGGCGCAAAATGGTCATCGTTCCCGGTCTACTCTGGGCCGGTCTCATAGCCCTTGCCCAGGTACGTGTTGGGGTTCATTTTCCAGGAGATATTCTTGTGGGCGCTGTCCTCGGTTTATTTTGTGC